>JAYNIC010000172.1:0-347 GCA_038108715.1 Candidatus Nanopelagicales bacterium
GCGTCCAGGTAGCCGCGTCCCTGCTCGTCAAAGACCCGGGCCCCCTCGCCGCGTGCCAGCACCAATTCACCCTGCGTGGACACCGCCGCCATGTCGGCAAAGGGGTGCCAGAACCTCGTGGTCGTCTCGCTCACGCGCGCAGGCTAGCGTGGCACCGTGCGCATCGTCCTCCTCGGCGCCACCGGATACACCGGTCGCCTCACCGCCGATGCGATGGTGCGCGCCGGTCTCGCCCCCGTGCTGGCCGGTCGACGCCATGACGCGGTGTCCCGTCTGGCCGATCGGCTGGCCCCACTTGCACCATCCCCCGCGGCCGAGCCGACCATCGCCGTAGCCGATGTCGACGA
>JAYNIC010000172.1:357-4988 GCA_038108715.1 Candidatus Nanopelagicales bacterium
CACCATCGGTGCGCCGCTTGCTCCAATCCCCCGAAGACGTCCTCGTGTCCACGGTGGGTCCCTTCACGTCATTGGGCACGGCGGCGGTCGATGCCGCAGTCGACGCGGGCGCGGCGTACCTGGATTCCACCGGTGAATCCGGATTCATTCGCCGCGTTTTCGAAACGGACGGACCGCGTGCTCAGCGCACCGGAGCCCGCCTTATCCCGGCGTTCGGTTACGACTACGTTCCGGGCAATCTCGCGGCCGCCCTGGTCCTGCGACGTTGCCGCGAGGCCGGCCGACCCGCATCCCGCGTTGATGTGGGCTACTTCGTGGATGGCTCATTCGGCATTAGCTCCGGAACTCGTGCCAGCGCCGCGGAGGTGCTCTTCGCGCCGTCCTACGCATTCCGCAGCGGACATCTGCTGGACTGCCGGCCCGGTGCCGGTGGCACACGCGCCTTTGATCTTGGCCGCGGCCGACAGTGGAAGGGCATGGCCATGGCGGGAAGCGAACACCTCACTGTGCCACCGCTGGACCCCGCTGTCACCGACGTGGGCGTCTGGCTCGGCTGGGCCGGCCGGTGGACGGCACCGGCGTCCATCGCCGGTTCCGCGCTCGGTGCCGTCGCGAGCATCCCGGGTGTGGGCAGCGGGCTGCGACGCGGCATCTCTGGCCGCGCGGGCAAGGTCACCGGTTCAGGACCGGATGCCGCCACGCGCGCGGGCGCGCGCACGCTGGTGCAGGCCGACGCCACCGATGCGGTCGGCCGACCGCTCGCGTCCGTCCGACTCGACGGACCCTCTCCCTACGATCTCACCGCCGATCTGTTGGCATGGGGTGCCGCGATGGCGGCGACCCGCGAGGTTGCTCCGGGTGCCCACGGCCCGGTCGAGGCCTTCAGCCTCGACGCCCTCGAGCGTGGATGCGCCGACATGGGACTCGTTGCGGTTACGTAGCTCGGCCCTTCGCTAGTCATCGGGTAGCGGGTTGGCAGCAGCACCTTCTGTGATCACCAGGATGACGGTGCTCTCAGGCCCCACGCCAAGATGGCGGCGCCGCCCGTCGCTGCCCGAGCCCGTGAGCGTTGCGCGGGCCGCAGCAAGTCCAGCGGCGCCGCACGGGCCCGCGACGATGCCCAGGGTGGCGAGGTCGCGTGCCGCATCGAGGTCCTCCTCGTCCGAGATCGCGATCGCGGCGTCGAGACCCGCGGCGATGTACGGCCAGGCCAGGGAGGACGGCGTACCGCAGTTGAGCCCGGCCATGATCGTCGTCCCCGTGGGCACCGACACCGGATGTCCCGCCGCCAGGCTCGGCGCCAGGCACGCGGCGACCAGCGGCTCGACCGAAGCCACGGCGGTACCCGGCGCGCACCGCTCGCCCCGATAGTGCGACAGTGCCCCCTGGAGCAAGGAACCGACACCGGACGGGACCAGGACCAGATCGGGGCGGCCAAGACCCCCATCGGCAAGTTGCTCATCGACTTCGGCGAAGAGGGTTGCATAGCCCTCCACGATCCAACCAGGAATCTCTTCGTAGCCTGGCCAGGCGGTGTCCTGAACCAGGATGCCGCCGACGTCGTCGGCCAGACGGGACGCGAAGGCGACCGCGTCGTCATAGGTCCCTTCGACCAAGGTCACCGACGCTCCCTCATCCTCGATCGCGCGCACGGCATCGGGGTGGACGCCCGGAGGCACCACGATCGCGGACGGGTGACCGAGTAGTCGCGCGAAGCGGGCGACCGCTCGGCCGTGGTTGCCGTCTGTGGCGGTGACGACGGTCACCGGTTCGACTCGCTGGTCTTGCGCGGGCATCGCCGCCAGCGCGCGATGAACGGCCCAGGACGCACCCAAAGCCTTGAATGCGGGCAGGCCGAGTCGCGAGGACTCGTCCTTGGCGAAGACATGGCCCACCCCTAGTTCGAGGGCGAGTTCGGGCAACTCGACCAGCGGCGTCGCGGCATAGCCGGCAAGTCCGCGATGGAATTCCATGGCTGCCGTGGACGGCGAGGCGCAGGTCCACGTCCGGTCGCGCTTGTGCGCGAACCAGATCGGTGCGGTCGCCGTGCTTCTATTCCTGGACCCGCACGACGACCTTCATGGCCGCGGGATCCTGCCGCGAGTAGCTGAGCGCCTGCTCGACCTCGTCAAGTCCGAACGTCCGCGAGACCAGCGCGTCCAAGTCGACGGCGCCGGACGCCGCCAAGGTGACGGCGGTCGGATAGGTGTGGGCATAGCGAAAGGTGCCGGTGACCCACAATTCGCGCCCTTGGATGACCCCGACGGGCAGTTCCACCATGGCGGTCGGCGACATACCGACGAGCACCACTTTGCCGGCCGGCGCAACGCATCGAATGCCGTCGACGATCGCGGGCGCTGCCCCGCTGCACTCGATGAGCACATCAGCTTCGACGACGTCGGGCAGGGCCTGTGATCGCGCGTCCACGACGTCGAAGCCGAGTTCGGCGGCACGTGCCAGACGCTGGGGATTCACGTCACTCATGGTGATTTGCGTCGCGCCGTTCGCCCGTGCGACCAACGCGGCCATGACCCCAACCGGCCCGGCACCGGTGATGAGCACGCGCGTACCAAGTCGCACGTCACCCTTCTGGCACGCCCATACGCCTACTGAGAGCGGCTCGAGGAGGGCTGCAGCGTCGAACGACACGCTGTCGGGCACCGCATGCACGAACGCGCGCGGCAAGGTGACGTATTCGGCGAAGGCACCGTCGATGGGTGGGGTGGCGAAGAAGCGCACGTCCGGGCACAGGTTGTAGCGGCCGGCCCGGCACTGCGCGCAGGTGCCGCAAGGGACTCCCGGCTCCATCGCCACGCGATCGCCGACGGACAGATCCGTCACGTCCTCCCCCAGCGCGGCCACCTCACCGGATGCTTCATGGCCAAGAACAAGCGGCGACTCCACGATGAAGTCCGCGATACGGCCGTGTTCGAAATAGTGGATGTCGCTGCCACAGATCCCCACCGACCGAACCCGTATCAACACCTCACCCGAGCGGGGCACCGGCACCGGACGTTGTTCAATCTGCAGCCGAAGGTCCGTGTCCAGCACGCTGACGCGCTGAGTCGTGGGGATGTCGGCGCCGCTCACGATTGACTCCCATCTCGCCGCAACCCACGGCGGGTCACCGGTGGGCCTGCCGCCAGTATGCCGGGGTCGCCCTACGCCAAGGATGCGAGTGTGACAAGCGTCTCGGTGACGCGCTGGCGCGCACGGCATCGGAGTGGACACCCGAGGGTGCGACGATGACAGCCGAGTGGCCGAGTACTCACGCGAAGCGTGAGACCGCACGTCCGTGGCTGCCGTCCGTCGCGGTAACGATACTTTCGGGCAGGGTGCCAAGTGATTTGACGGTGACTCACGTGTCTTCACGAAATGGCCGCGGTGCTATGGCACTGCTTTGTATTTTTAGGACGCTTGGAGTCAGGCACTCAACCAAGACGTATGGATGCATTCCGGGCATCGTTGTGCTCGCCGACCAAGTTAGACATTGACCAGATCACAGGAGAGATGCGGCCGTGGGACGTGAATGGGTTTTTGATGAGTACAAGGGATTTGAGGCGCTCCAGTTGCGCGAATGCGAGAAGGAAGAGCCTGGTCCGAACGATGTCAGGCTCAAGGTTGAGGCATTCGCACTGAATTGGGGCGATGCCGACTTGATGAATGACTTTTACTCATTCAGCTTCACATCACTACCGGCACGCGTTGGCATCGAGGCTAGCGGAATTGTCGAGGCAGTCGGATCGTCGGTCGAAGGCATCAAGGTCGGCGGGCGCTATGGCACGCTGCCCTACTTCTACGACATGCGCGGTGCCAGCGCGGATACGCTCCTGATCGATAGCAACTATATTGCCCGGGCTCCTGAAGGGCTGTCGCCAGTCGAAGCGGCTTCGATCTGGATGCAGTTCATGACCGCATATTATCCGATTGTGGAACTGGGCGGGGCAGCGCCAGGCGTGAACATTCTTGTCCCGGCGGGTACGAGCACAGCCGGTTCGGCCGGTATCGAAATCGGCAAGCTCAAAGGTGCAACGATAATCAGTACGACCCGCTCTGAATCCAACCAGGCTTACTTGCAGGATCTTGGCGCGGACCATGTATTTGTCGACGATGGAGGAAACCTAGAGGAATTCCTCCTCGATGTAACCGATGGGGTCGGCGTTCACGCCTCGTTCGATCCCGTTGGCGGCAATTTCATGGAGCGCTATGCCAATGCCATGGCAAAAGGGGGCAAGCTGATGCTCTATGGCGGCCTCGAAGGAAGCTTCTCGCCGGCTCCGATACTTTCCATGTTCCAGAAGAACCTGTGGTTCCACGCCTATTCGCTGTTCAACTATGTACAGGAACCTGAGGCGCAAAAGCGCGGAGTCGATTTCGTTACGAAGGCATTGAACACCGGGCAACTCAAGCCCCGGATCGACAAGATCTTTCCAATGGAGGAGTACATCGAAGCCTGGCGTTACTTGAGAGGTAAGCGGAGCAGTTATGGCAAAGTACTGGTCGAAACCGGCGCCTAGGCGACAACTGATCGATGCAATGTGACATCCTCCTCAGCAATGCCCGAATCGTCGATGTCGATCACGGTATCGTTGGCGAAGCTGTCGATGTCGCGATAGCAGGCGTCTGGATCG
>JAYNIC010000173.1:0-4978 GCA_038108715.1 Candidatus Nanopelagicales bacterium
AGGGATCGCAGCGCGAACGGGATAGGCAATGTCATCCTCGGGCAGCCCGCCCGTAGCTACCTGGTACAGCAATGGGCTAAACAGCTGATACGGGTGACGATCGACGAGGGTGACGTTGATGCCGGGGGTGCTGCGCAGAATCTTGGCCGCTTCGAGACCGGCAAATCCGGCCCCAATGATGACGACGCGGGTAGTGCTGGACACGCGAGGATCCTCGCATGCGCCATCACGGTGAGGTCATCGGGCACACCTGATCAAGGCCGGGCAGGCCCCTCTCGTCGCCCGCGATCTCGGCGTAGAGCCGCGGACAATCGACGGCAACCTCATCGCTCAGGGTCGCCACCTCGGCGAGGATGTCCAGCGCCTCCGCCGGCCCCGCCGCATCCCGAAGAGCCCGCAGTTGCCCAGCGATCTGCTCATAGGGGCTCAAGGTCGACGCCGCGCTCGGCTCCTGGGCCAGGCGGGAGCGGTCCGCTTCGGTCAGTTCGGGCAGGTCGATCCCGTGACGGTGGGCCTGTGCGACCACCACCTCTTCCACCGTAGGGAGGTCATCGACGGCCGTGCTGTCCGGCGAGGTGAGGGATCCCCAGATCAGCCAGCCCACCAGGACAACACACAGGCCCGCTACGCCGATGACCACTACGGCAGCAACCTTGGGCATAACTCCATGGTGACCCACCACCGGCCATTTCCGCGCGTTGCGACTCACTTCGCTAGGGAGAGCCGTAGCCTTCCCATCATGTCCGTCACGCAAACCACGACCGACCGACGCTGGTGGTCCCTCGTCGGCCTCTGCCTGGTCACCGCACTCGTGTGGGTCACCGCCAGCGACATCTCCATCGCACTTCCCACCATCGCCCGCCAACTCGGCGGCTCGATGGACACCATGCAGTGGGCCGTCAATGGCTACTTCCTGGCCGGTGCTCTGATCATCGTCGGCGGGCGCGTCGGCGACATCTTCGGTCGACGGCTGATCTTCGGTGTTGGTACCGGCCTGGTCATCGTCGGATCCATCGTCGCCGGCATCGCCACCGGCCCAGGACTCCTCATCCTCGGTCGCGTCATCGAGGGTGTCGGGGCGGCCGCCATCTTGCCGACAGCCCTGTCCACCATCGCGGTGATCTTCACCGGAAAGCAGCGTGATACGGCCATCGCCGCCTGGATTGCGGTGTGCTGGGGCGCGCAAGCGTTCGGGCCGCTCGTCGGGGGCATCATCGTGGAGTCACTGAACTGGCGCTGGATCTTCTGGATCAACATCCCGATTGGTATCGCGGCCCTCGCCCTCGTGTGGTGGGCCACTCCGGAGACGCGTGAGGAGGGGGCGGCCCGCAGTATCGACGTCGGCGGCGTCATCACACTGGTTGGCAGCATCTTCCTGCTGTCTCTTGCCCTCGTCTTCGCCGACGAGGTCCCGCTTTGGCAGACCGGTGCCACACTCGCCGCGAGCGTGATCCTCATCGTGCTGTTCATCATCATCGAACGTCGCGTGGCCAACCCAATCGTCGTACTGTCCATCTTCCGAAAGCGACGCTTCAACGGCGCCGTGACGGCCAACCTCATCGCGAACTTCGTCTTCGGCGGTGTCGTGTTCTTCATGGCGCTGTACCTGCAGGTGGTCGAGAACTACGGCCCGCTTGAGGCCGGCCTGCTCATGCTCCCCGCGACCATCCCCATCCTCATCGTCAATCCGCTCGGCAACTGGCTCGGACGCCGCTTCGGCGCCGCCATGCCCACCGCCGTGGGCATGGCACTGCTCGCCGTCGCCGCCCTGCTCCTTTTGGACCTCGGCGGCAGCTACACCGAACTCCTGGCCCCCTTCATCCTCATCGGCACCGGCATCGGCCTGCAGATCACCCCGTGTGCCGTCGCCGCAGTCGAGGATCCCGGCGATGCAGGTGAAGGCGTCGTTTCTGGCGTCTTCAAGGCGGCGTCCATGATCGGCGGCTCGCTCGGCGTGGCTGTCGGCACCGCCGTCTTCCAGTCCGACGCTCGCCGCCAACTCACCGAACTGCTTGGGGCCGCCAAACTCAACCCCGACCAAATCACCACGATCATGTCCGTGATCACCGGTGGGGTCCGACTCGAGGACGTTGCCCCGACAATCCCGAACAACGCTCACGAGATCATCATGACCGTCTTCGATCAGGCGGTCGGTGTCGCGATGTGGCCCTCGATTGCGGTTTCGGTAATCGGTGTCATTGTTGCTATTGCCCTGTTGCGCGGCCGCGGGCCGGCCCATGAAGGAATCGAGTGACAGCCATGATCGCCGTGGGAGACCGAATCCCCGACACATCCCTCCTCGTGGTGGTCGACGGCCGCCCAACACCGACGACGACTTCAGATCTCCTCGGCGCCGGCCGAGTCGTCCTCTTCGCGGTTCCCGGGGCCTTCACGCCTACCTGCTCCACCGTTCACCTACCGTCGTACGTCGATGCGGCGGCCGACCTCGGCGCTGCCGGTGTCGATCGGATCGTGTGCCTGTCAGTCAACGACCCCTTCGTAATGGCGGCGTGGGCCAGCGCCGAGGGAATCGGTGACGAGATCGTCATGGCTGCCGACGGCAACGCTGATTTCACGCGCGCCATTGGTATGGAAGTCGATGCATCGCGTGGCGGGATGGGCGTCCGCTCCCGTCGCTACGCGATGGTGCTCGACGACGGGGTGGTGACGAACTTCCTGCCCGAGGAGGATGGCTTCTCCGCCATCGTCAGCACCGGTTCGTGCGTGTTGGACGCGATCCGCGTCTAGTCCGCCATGCCCAGCGAGCGCGGCGGTGTGCCGCTATATGTCACGGTGAGTAAACGAGTCGCGCGCGTGAGGGCCACGTAGAGATCGCTGCCCGCCTGCGCTCCTTCGATGTCGATGAGATCCGGTTCGACCACGAAGACGATGTCGAACTCAAGCCCTTTGGCCTGCCGCACGGTGAGCACCGAGACATCTGCATCAAGTCGGTCGTCGCCGTGCCCCACGGTGCCCGGCGGGCACGCGCCTATAACAGCCTGCTCAACCTCATCCTGCTGCGATGGAGCCGTGATCACCGCGATTCGCCCGAAGTCCGACTCCCTCGTCGCCTCCCGCACCAGCGCTGCAACGTCGGTGAACTCGTTCACCGCAACAACACTCGGCGGCTCGCCGTCTCGGATTGACTCCAATGGCGACGGTTCACGGCCAGCGATCCGTAAGGCCTCGCGCGCCAGTTCCATCATTGGCCGGGGGGTTCGATAGTTGACGGTGAGTTGCTCCACGCGCCAGCGAGGTTTGGTGCGGTGCCGGGAGGCGGTGACGTCTCGTAGGGCCTGCTCCCAGGATCGGGCACCAGCGCGGGTCGCCACCTGATCCAGATCGCCCACGACCGTCATCGACAGCGACGGGCACCGGCGCGCAAGGACCCGCCACATCATGGGAGACAGTTCCTGCGCCTCATCCACGACAACGTGCCCGAAAACCCATTCGCGATCCATCGATGCGCGCTCGGCCACCGACAACACCTCGCCCGGGCCGGAGTACCGATCGATGAGCTGATCGGCCGAGACTCCTCGGGTACCCGTCATCTCTAGGACCGACTGCGCATAGTCGAGTTCGGCTCGCCGGTCCGCCTCGGCCCGCGCCTGGGAGCGTCGCTCGGCTTCATCATCGACACCGAGACATTCGGCGGCCTCATCGAGCAGGGGTACGTCGGCAGGAGTCCACGCGGCCCCATGGTCGCGTTGCAGAAGAGCGCGATCGTCAGCGCTCATGCCGGGTGCTGCCTGCTCGAGTCGCCGCGGATTGGCCCACAGGTCCGCAATCAACTGCTCGGGAGTGATGGGCATCCAGGCCAGGTTCACCTCCCGCCGTACATCGGGGGCATCGCGCAGATCAGCGATGAGAGCCTCACGATGATCGGCTAGGTCAACGTGCATGGCCTCGGCGAGTTGGTCCGCCAGGGAGTCGAGCAGCGTGAGAGCGAAAGTACGGCGGGCGACATTGTGTGGCCGCCGCGAAACACGCGCGCGATCGCGTGCTGACTGCACCATGGCCGGTGTCATCGTCAACGTGATGCCGCCGACGTCGAGGGTTCGCGGCGAATCTGGGATGCGCTGCCGGGCGCGCACGGCGCGGCTGACGACGTCGGCCATCGCCTTGCGACCCTTGATCTCGGCAACCTGATCCGGTTCCCAGGCGCGCGCATCAATTCCGGGGTAGAGCTGGCCGGCCGTACGCAGGACCGCAGCCGTCTCGCCAAGCGCCGGCAAGACCTGCCCGATGTAGTGCAGGAAGATCCGATTGGGCCCGACAATGAGGACGCCCGAGCGACCGAGCTTTTCGCGGTAGGTGTAGAGCAGGTACGCCGCCCGGTGCAGGGCGACCACAGTCTTGCCGCACCCGGGTCCGCCTTCCACCACGAGGATGTCATCCAACGGTGAGCGCACGATCGCGTCCTGCTCGGCCTGCATGGTCGCCACGATGTCGTGCATGCGACCGGTGCGACGGGCCGCCAGCGCCGCCATGAGCACACCGCCCCCCTGCACATCCGCAGCGGTGACTCCGCCGGCGCCATCGGCCAGGGCACCGAGATCGAGGACGTCATCCTCGAGGGCGGTCACGTCTCGCCCGGACGTCACGATGTGACGGCGACGTATGACGCCACGGGGATCAGCGGCCGTTGCTTGATAGAAGGGCTCGGCCGCGGGCGCGCGCCAGTCGGTGAGCATGGGCTGCTGGTCGTCGTCAGCCAGACCAAGCCGGCCGATGTAGCGCTGGCCGTCACCGGATAGGTCGAGGCGACCGAAGCACAGCCGTGATTCGGCAGCGTCCAGGGCTGCGAGGCGGTCGGTGTAGAGACGGACGAATGCGTCCTGCTCGGTCAATGCGGCCGGGGTCCCGGCGGTCTGCTCGCGCTGCGACCGGCGAAGGTCGGCCCGGGTGCGTTCGCGCAGCGTGTCGAGGCGGTCATAGAGGTGGGCAACAACGGCACGCTCAGCGCTGAGTTCACGCT
>JAYNIC010000174.1:0-4851 GCA_038108715.1 Candidatus Nanopelagicales bacterium
GGCCGAGGCTTCACCGTCGGGGTAGATGAGCTCCACGCGCGCGACGGACGGGACTTTGTCGACACCGAGAATGCACTGAACATACTCCGCGTTCATGTTGATGGCGTATCGCCCCTTGGACAGGGCCGCGCCATCAGGCATGAAGTGTGGCCCGGCGACCTCGTAGCTCAGCGCCTGCTTGGAAGCGTCGTACAGTGGCGGGTCCCCCGTATAGGCGGTGGCATTTGACGAGACGATGCCGATGAACTCACCTTTGGACTTATCGAGGCAGCGCGATGTGAACTGGCCGAGTGAGCTCGTGTTCTCGACGTACCAAGAATTGACGATGAAGGAGGCGCGGTCGCCGAAGAAGGGCAGAAGCGCCTTAAGCCAAGCGAGGGGCTCGTCTCCGCCGCGGCCCAGCGACCTATACGAGGCCGCGTCGAAATCGATATCCCAATAGCGGCTGTTGCCCACCGAGGCGATAGCGCCGTCGATGACGTCTCGCGGAACCTGGCTCTTGGCGATCCAGCCCGCCATGCCTATCACCGGGCTGGGAGCTGCTTCGAGCACGAAGCGGTGTCCTCCATCAATCTTCTCTGAGTAAGCGACTGGCCTATCGACGGCCCCGTTTAGATACATCGCGGCCGTGTCTCGTAGCCGCAGGGTGACTCGAAAGCGGTGATCGATTGGAAATGGCGCGTCCATGGCGCACTCGCCGATGTCGAAGGCGGCGCAACCAAGGGTGAGCGGGTCGCCCCAACCTATGCGATTGACTCCTGTCAGGCCGGTCGACGGATCGATCTGCTCCACCATTTCAGGTTTCGGTACCCCAGGGCGCGCCTCAATGTCGACGGGGACCAGGGCGAAATTGAAACGGCCATCAGGTGCTTGGACCCACTTCCCTCCCACTGAATTGAAGGAGGACGAAGTGATGCCCATGGTGAGAATGCGTGCCGCACCTTCGTCGGTGTTGTATTCCCACAGTGGCACGGACCCGCCTGCAGGCACGAAGGCGCTCGGGGTGATGAACTCTGGAATTTCGGGCGTCTCGGGGAAGGCTCGCAGATATGTCGCCGGCCGTTCCGCGCCCTGGGAGTCGATAACGTCAAGAGATTCCACGCAGTTGAAGTCTGAGGCCTGCCCGCAGTAGCCCACGACGGACTCGGTGAGGAGCTGAGCCCATTCGACCGCATCGCAGCGCGGATCGGTCAATCCGGTGCACAGCGCCATCGCGACGTCGCGGCCGCCACCGGAGGCTGAACGGGCAATGACCTTGGAGTAGGGGAAGTGCTGGACGAGCGGAGTCCAGGTAGGGCCGATCGCGCATTCTGTTGGGGGCTCGTGGTCTCGGCGCCAGTCATCACCTCGGAGGTATCCGCGCGGATTGTCGACTACCGGGATGACACCCGGTGGCTCAGTCCCCCACTCGCAGTCGGGCCCTGTTATGCGGGTGTCGGCGCTTTCCTGGGCGGTGATGGACACGGGTGCGGCATGTACCACCGCACCTAGCGAACTTGCAGCGAGAGCGCCAGCGGCAATGGCAGAGACAATCATTAGCCGCATGGAACCCCCGTGGTGTCTACTCGCGTGTCGGGGAGTCTAGTGACACTGTGAGCGGGGCGCCCGGGGTCAACGTGAGAATCATTGGGTCCATCGCCGGCGGCTAAAGAAGGCGAGAGTGGCGTTGCTTCGTAGTTGAACGCCGTACTAAAAAAATATATTGACAAAAATGTACTTATCGGACAATGCCCAAAAAAAAGTCGTGACCCATGGTGCAACGCCCGGTGGCTAGTGCTTGCATGTCTCCAACTTCCAGGAGGGAGGTCACGATGAGTTGGTGGCCACGCATTCTCCTGTTGGCGACAACGGGCGCCAGCTTGGCCGTGGCGCCGCTCGCGCTCGCGGCCCCCATGGACCCGTTCGACGATGACTGGGACCCACTCACCGAAGTGGTCAAGCAGGTCGGGGGCATGCAGAACTTCATGGGTGGTCCACCCAACATGGCACAGACCTTCGTGGACCAAAACTTCTACTTCGGTTCGAACCTCCAAGCCGGCAACGGTGGCGGAGCGACTCCGGGGGATCCGGGGCAGTATCCGGGCGATCCCGGCCAGTACCCAGGCGATCCCGGCCAGTACCCCGGCGATCCCGGCCAGTACCCCGGCGATCCCGGCCAGTACCCCGGCGATCCCGGATCGGGCGGTGCGCCGAATTCAGGGCGCTGCGCCTCGATGACCGCGGAGCCATGCGCATCGGCCAGTCAGGTCTACGTCGCGGTCAACCTGCCCATCTGCACGGCGTCGCGTTCGACGGACTGCGTCGAGTCGTTCTACGTCAGCAAAGAGGGGGGCGTCGAGGAGGCGGTCTTTGCGGAGGAATGGGTGGGCCAGGACTCCTATACGTTCGGGCCGGTCGCCACGAACAACGGCTCGACACCCGCCAGCGGAATGGTTCCCCTCTACCGCCTCAGCGGAACTCCGCACTCGGGCGGCGACCTCTATGCGGTCAACGTCATCATCTTCCAGCTCCTGGAACGCCAAGGGAGCACGTGGAACCGGCCGCTCGCCAAGTTGTCCGCGCAGATCCTCCCCGTGGTCAAGGCCCCGTTCAGCGACAGCGTGCCGGCATGCATGGACATTGGAACCATCAGTACCTCATCTACGACCTGCTTGGACGGCCGCTACCGACTGCCCGACGAGGCGTTGGGCCTGCGGCTCAATGTCAGCGCGGAGTTCGGCTCCTTCATCTTCGGGCGCGTCATCGAACCGCAGATCACCCTCACCCCCGCGGGAGGGTCTGTGAGCATCGACGTACAGGGCCGACCCGGCGTCACGCCGCAGACCATGGCCGTGGTGCCGGCCGCACAGCTCACCCCCGGCATGCTCGGCTACATGCCCCCGCCCCAGATGGGGACCTTGATGACGTCGGAGGACGCGGGCCAGATCGGCTCCCTTGACACCTGGTCGGCCTGGAATGCCGCGACCGGCGGCAAGGCCCTTTCGCTGAAACGGCTGTGGACGTTCAAGTCGTCGGTCGAGAAGTTCACCGGGCTGACCCAGTGCATCAAGGAGGGTGAGGTCGCGGGCTGGATCAGCACGAACTCGATGGTGTACGAGGCCGCCCCACCCTCGTGGAACGCGGCCACCGGTGCGCTTGACTTCAAGATCGGCGGTCCGGCGCAGCAGCCCGGCGGCTTGCCCGTCTCCGCTGACTACGAGCTCTTCCTCCGCTCCGAGGTGGCCTCATGCGTGTGGCCCGGCCAGAAGGTCGCGCAGGTCGCAACCGTGTCCGTCATTGACGGGGCAGGAGGTGAAGAAGTGACCTCGACCTCCGTAGGCGAAGGCGGGGGATGGGTTCGCTTCATCGCCCGGAACGTGCTCTTCCCCAGCCCGGCCGGTGCGACCGCACGGGCCGGGACCGCCAATCCCACCGTCCGCGTCGTCGTCCCCAAGGCCACGGCTGCCGAGAAGTTCGCTTCCTGCAAGGTCATGTGGAAGAAGTACAAGGCGGGTGTGATGCGCACCGGCGCGGTTAACACGGTGACCGTGAAGGGCAAGAAGGTGGTCAAGCCGGCGAAGGGCAAGCCGTTCGTTTCGGACGACATCTACCTCGCCAATGCCGGCCTGGACAAGGACAAAGACGGCCTGGTGTGTGAGAAGGAACCCAAGGTCAAGAGATAACGGGAATCAAGGGAGAGGTTATGGGAAGACGTTCAGCAAGGGTGGCCGTCGTCGGAGCGGTGTCGCTCCTGGCGTCGGCCCTATCGATGGGAGTTGTCGCTCCTGCGACGCAGGCCGAAGAGTATCGGCTGCCGGCGACGGACTTCCGTCCGTGTTCGGCCCCGGAGCAGTACTACTGCATTGAGTCCGTCCTCATCGAGATGGACGGGTTCCCCGCACAGCAGGGTGTGTGGGTGCCGAGCGGACAGCCCATCCCCGGCGGCTCGTCGGAGGACCCGACGGTCCCGGTGATCACCCCCGGACTGCAGCCGACATCCCCGACCATCACCTACCCGGGCCGATGGTCCGTTGCCGGGTTCCCGGTGGACTACATCGGCTATGACGGCATCTACGTCCAGGTCGGGCCTGCGTCCACGGCCTCCGACTTCGCGTGGCTGCGCATGCAACCGGCCTCGGCCCGCGCCGATGGCACGGTGGGCCGTGCTGTGGCCGCGGAGGGGTCCTACACCCCACGTGATCTCGATCCGGCGATGAAACTCACCGCAGTGATCCGTTTCGGACCGCTCGAACCGACCGCGAACGTCATGGTCGCCGACGGTTCCATTCGCCGATCTGGTGAAGCAGGGGCCAACGTCGTCACCTTCGCCGGCTACCCGACCAAGGTGCCGCGAGCGGCGTCGACGAATGACTGCAATGGTGAGAGCGGCAAGGCCGCGGACCTGGTGTCACAGATGTATGCGTTCGTCGTGTTCGGCAACACGCGCCAGTCGTTCGGCTACGACGGCATGAGTGGTGATCTGTCGGTGTCCACCAACGGCACCTGCTTCATCACCACGCCGGTTTACGACCCGACTACCGGCGAATTCACCTTCACGGCTTCGGCTCCGCACTACGCCCCCGACGGGGTCCAGGTGAACCGCGGCTTCTACATCGCCTCAATTCCGTTTGCCGATGCGGCGCTGCTCTTCGGAATCACCAGCCCCAAGCAGGTCAAGGCCGCCCTCGAAATCTCGATGGAGAACGAGAACGGCGAGGACGTGCCCGTGCAGTACTCGGTGGCAGCCCGCAAGGGAGTGATCTCGGTGTCCCTGTTGAACTTCCAATTCAGCAAGCCGACCATCACCGTGAAGGTGAAGGAGAAGCTGTGGAAGAAGAAGTACAAGAAGGCCGCGGAGAAGAACCGCAAGAA
>JAYNIC010000175.1:0-4837 GCA_038108715.1 Candidatus Nanopelagicales bacterium
TCCATGGAGGCCATGCCGGTCGCGGCGGCCGACATCGAGGCCAGCGCCGCCTGTGCGCGCTTGACGCACGACTGGAAGCGATCCGTCTTGACCGACGAGTTCGGGTAGCCGGCGGCCACGCCCTCCTCGTCGTTCGTCGGCAGCACATGGTTCGCGACGGCGAGGACCTCCGGGCGAGCATTGCCCATCGCGTACGACGACTCCGCCCAGGCCAGCATCGGGATGTCGTTGGGGCCGTCCCCGGCGGCAACGACGTGCAGCGGTCCATGTCCTTCCCCAGCCGCCACTCTCGCGAGGGTGGTGGCTTTGGTGACGCCCGGGGCGCTGAGTTCGATGAGCGAGTCACCGAATCCGGCGTGCGTGACCTCGGCTCGATCGCCGACCGCCGCTAGGCCCATCGCGTAGAACTCATCCGGATCGATCTCGACTCCATCGCCGGGTCGAGCGAGAATCTTGACAACGTCGCCACTGACAACGAGTTCATCGATGGGAGCGACGTGCGTGTCCGGCGGCACGGGCCACCGCGGTGTATAGCCGTCGGCGAGGGCGAACTCCGTCGCATCGGCGAGGGTGGCATCGAGTGCGTCGTAGGAGGACCCGCCGGTGGGGGCGAGGCGACCACCGGGACGCGCCCGCTCGATGGCGAAGACCAGACCTGGGATGTTGCGGCGTAGACGATCGACCACCTCCAAGGAGCTATCGCCGTCCATGGCAAAAACCTCGGTCACGTGTCCGTCGGCGAGGTCCAAAACGACGGCACCGTTGGCGGCGATCCCCATTCCGCGGTGCCCGGTCATCTCGACCACCGGCGAAATCCACCGAGGTGGGCGACCGGTCACGATCACCAGATCCCGGTCGCTGTCTCGCAATCGGTCCAGCGCCTCACGCGTTCGGGGGCCCACCGAGCCATCGGACAGCAGCAACGTGCCGTCGAGATCGGACGCAATCAGGCGGACGCCGTGCGGCACGGGGACCGACGACCGACCTGGCGAAACCACGCCCCCCATGCTGTCAGGTCGGGTACCGTCCGAATTCCCGGGTGTCACTGCCCGGCGACGCGAAAGGCGGTGCCATGGACGAGACTGTGAACCAGCACAAGTACGTGCTGAGCGAAGACCAGATGCCAACCACCTGGTACAACCTGATTGCGGACCTGCCGTCTCCGCCACCACCACCGCTGCATCCTGGACGCATGGATCCGGTGGGGCCCGATGACTTGGCTCCGCTGTTCCCGATGGACCTGATCATGCAAGAGGTCACCGGCGAACGCTACGTCGAGATTCCCGGCGGCGTACTCGATGTCTACCGCCAGTGGCGTCCGTCCCCGCTCTTTCGCGCGCACCGACTAGAGAAGGCGCTCGGCACCCCGGCCCGCATCTACTACAAGTACGAGGGTGTCTCCCCCGCTGGCTCGCACAAGCCGAACACATCGGTGCCGCAGGCGTACTACAACAAGAAGGAAGGCACCAAGAAGCTCACGACCGAGACCGGCGCCGGGCAGTGGGGCACAGCGCTGGCTTTCGCCTGCGCGCTCTACGACCTCGAGTGCGAGGTCTGGCAGGTGGGTGCGTCGTACGACGCCAAGCCTTACCGCCGACTGATGATCGAGACCTTCGGCGCCCAGGTGCACCGCTCCCCGTCTGACATCACCGCGATCGGTCGCGAGTTGGCGAAGGACCCGAAGAACTGGTCGGGGTCCTTGGGCATCGCGATCTCGGAGGCCGTCGAGGTGGCCGCGATGGATCCGGACACCCGCTATGCGCTCGGCTCGGTCCTCAACCATGTGCTGCTGCACCAGACGATCATCGGCGAGGAAGCCCTGCTTCAGCTCCAGATGGCCGGCGACACCCCCACGCACATCGTGGGCTGCACCGGTGGCGGATCGAACTTCGCCGGACTGTCCTTCCCGTTCCTGCGAGAGAAGATCGCCGGCAAGATCAATCCGAAGATCACCGCCGTCGAGCCGGCCTCCTGCCCGTCGTTGACGCGTGGCACCTACGCCTACGACTTCGGCGACACCGCCGGAATGACTCCGTTGATGAAGATGCACACGCTCGGCCACGAGTTCATCCCCGATCCCATCCACGCCGGTGGACTTCGCTACCACGGCATGGCCCCGCTCATTTCGCACGTCTACGAGCTCGGCCTCATGGACGCGGTCGCGATTGGGCAAACCGAGTGCTTCTCCGGTGCGGTGAAGTTCGCCCGGACCGAGGGCATCGTCCCGGCACCGGAGCCGACCCATGCGATCGCCCAGGCGATTCGTCTCGCCGAGCAGGCCAAGGAGTCTGGTGAGGAGACCGTCATCCTCACCGCGCTGTGCGGCCACGGCCACTTTGATCTCGCGGCGTACGAGCAGTACCTCGCCGGTGCGATGGTCGATGAGGAACTCACCGACGCTCGCTTCGCCGAGGCACTTGAGCACCTCCCCGCTGTCCCCGTCTTATTTACATCGGCTTCCTTGCAGTTGCCGCGTTGTGTGGGTACTTGCCCGCGGCAACTGCAAGGAAGACGGCTAGGCCTTCTGGTCGAAGACGTGCCGCCGTACCCACGCATGCATGGCTACGGCGGCCGCAGCCCCGGCGTTGATACTGCGGGTCGAACCGAACTGCGTGATGGCCAGCATGTCGACGCACAGTTCCTGCGCGGCATCAGACAGACCCGGTCCCTCCTGCCCGAAGATCATCACGCACTCCCGCGGTACGTCGTACGTCTCAATGGGCACGGAGCCCTCAATGTTGTCGATACCGATGACCGGGAGTCCTTCGCTCGCAGCCCACGCGCCAAAGTCCTGCACGCTCGGGTGATGGCGGATGTGCTGGTAGCGGTCAGTGACCATGGCGCCTCGACGGTTCCACCGCCGATTTCCGACGATGTGCACCTCTGCGGCAAGGAACGCGTTGGCGGTCCGCACGACCGAGCCGATGTTCGCATCGTGCTCGAAGTTCTCGATCGCCACGTGGAAGGGGTGCCGGCGTTCATCAAGATCAGCGACGATCGCCTCCATCGTCCAGTTGCGGTAGCGATCCACGACATTGCGAGTGTCCCCGTGCTCGAGGAGTTCGGGGTCAAGACGCGGGTCCATGCCGCGACCCTAGTGCCGCCCGTTCACCGCCCTACGCCGTACGCTCGACGCGTGCCCGATGTGACCTTGACCCTGCTGGCCACTGTCTCGGCTCTCGGACCGGACTGGCTCAACCCCGAGACCCTGCTCACCAGCCTCGGCGACATCGCGTTCTGGGTGGTGCTCGGCATCATCTTCGCCGAATGCGGTCTGCTCATCGGCTTCTTCCTCCCCGGAGACTCACTGCTCTTCGTCACCGGACTGTTCATCGCGTCCGGCTACATATCCATCAACATCTGGCTCGCGTGCGCGATGCTCTTCGTCGCCGCAGTCGCGGGAAACGCCGCGGGCTACGGCATCGGTTACCAGGTTGGGCCTGCCCTGTTCAAACGGGAGGACTCACGACTTTTTAAGAAGGCCTACGTCGACAAGACGCATGCCTTCTTCGACAAGTACGGCGGCCGCGCCATCATCCTGGCGCGTTTCGTGCCGATCGTGCGCACCTTCATCACCGCCGTGGCTGGTGTCGGCCGCATGGATTTCAAGCGCTACATGTTCTACAGCGCGATCGGCGGACTGCTGTGGGCCGTGGGTGTGACGCTCCTCGGCTATTTCCTAGGCACGATCCCGTTCGTGGCCAAGAACATCGAGGTCATCCTCATCATCATCGTGCTCATCAGCGTGGTGCCCATCGCCATCGAGTGGATCCGGCACCGCCGCTCGGCCGCCTAGAGTCCGAGATCGTCCAGCGAGTAGGCCGCGCGGTACTCCAATCCGGCCGCGCGTACGGCGTCGCCGGCGCCGCGGTCCACGATGACCGCCACGCCCACGACCTCGGCACCTGCTTCGCGGAGGGCCTCGACCGCCGTCATGACCGAGCCGCCCGTCGTAGACGTGTCCTCGACCGCTACCACTCGGCGTCCGACGACATCGGGTCCCTCGATGCGTCGTTGCAATCCGTGCGCCTTGCCCTCTTTGCGGACGACGAAGGCATCACAGCGCTCCCCTCGGTCGGCCGCGGCGTGCAGCATGGCCGTCGCCACCGGGTCAGCGCCCAACGTGAGGCCGCCCGCCGCGTCATAGCCCCAGTCCCAGGTCAGGTCGAGCATGACCCGGCCTACCAGGGGGGCTGCCTGCGCGTCGAGCGTGACCCGTCGAAGGTCGACGTAGTAGTCGGCCTCGCGGCCACTGGACAGGATGACCTTGCCGTGCACGACGGCTTTGTCGATGATCTGCTGGCGCAACTGCTCGCGGTCGCTCATGCGACCGACCATAGGGCAGAGCCAAGGCTGGAGCCATGCCGGTCGGATCTGTCGTCCTCGCCCCCGGTACGCCACCGTTCCCCTGCGACCTTCCCACCCTTGACCTGTCCGCCGAGGACTACGACGACCCGGACTGGATTGCGCGTGTGGCCATCGCCATCGGTCAGGCCGGAGGGGAACTCGCCGAGCCAGTCCTACTGGTACTGGCCGGCCGCCACGCGGCACTCGCCCCCGGGCTCGGATTTGCCCAGCGAGCCGCACGCCGGGCGATCGCAGGGTACGTCCTGGTCGATCCGGTGCTACCGTCCGCCGCCACCCACGAGTGGCCGGACGCTCCTGTCACGGTGATCATCACATCGAAGGCCGATGACGACGTACGCAGCGCCGCACTGGCGGCAAGGTTGCGCGGCTGGGACGTCGTCACAGGGGACATCGCAAACGCGCTGCCGGCGATCCTCGCCCGGCCATAGGTACCGTGGGAGAAATGGTCGATAACCGGCCAAACTGAGCC
>JAYNIC010000176.1:0-4824 GCA_038108715.1 Candidatus Nanopelagicales bacterium
GAAGAGGCCAAGGCTGTATGTCGGCGCTGCGCTGTCATCGATGAGTGCCTGCGTTGGGCCCTGGAGACCGGCCAGGATGCTGGCGTCTGGGGCGGCCTGAGCGAGGACGAGCGCCGCGCCCTGAAGCGGCGCAACGCACGCCTGCGCGCCCGCACCACCGCCTGACCTCCTCCCGGACGGCCAACTAGGTCGGGATCGCGACAGTGGCCCGCGTGCCCTGGGGCTCGCAATGATCGAGGCTGAACATCCCCTCGAGATCCTCCTCGACGAGCGACCGCACGATCTGCAGGCCCAGCCCCTCGACCAGCGGTTCCGGTACGCCGCCGCCGTTGTCCACGACCTCGACTCCAAGTCGGTCGGCGTCGCGAGTCAAGACAACGCAGATCGAGCTGGCGCCGGCGTGCTCTACGGCGTTGTGCACGAGTTCCGACACGGCCATGGCGAGGGGGCTGGCTACATCCGTCGGGACCTCCCCCAGTGAGCCGTCCCGGGTGATGGCAATGTCGGCCGCGCCGAACGCTGGCGCGAGATCTCGCGCCAGGACGACCAACCGATCGACGACGGCGTCGAAGTCGATCTCCTCCCCCGGGTCCTGCGCAAGGATCTCGTGGACCGCCGCGATCGCAGACACCCGGCGCCCAGCCTCGGCGAGCGCCTGACGCGCCTCCTCCGCATCCACCCGTCGCGACTGCAGTCTGAGCAAGGCGCTGACCGTCTGCAGATTGTTCTTCACCCGATGGTGCACCTCGCGGATGGTCGCGTCCTTGCTGATGAGCGCACGCTCACGTCGACGCAGGTCAGTGACATCGCGAGTGAGTACGACGGCCCCGCGATTGACCCCGCCAGGGTTGAGAAGAACCGAGTGCACGGTGACGCTGCCCGAGGCGTTGTCGATCTCCGCGTGGCCGCTCACCCGGCCACCCGCCACCAGGGCAATACGCTCATCAACCGGCCCCGGCCGTCGCCACAGCCGCGTGGCAATGTGTGCGAGGTTGCTGTCCTGCAAGGCCGGGGCCAACCCCAGGCGGCGAAACGCCGACATCGCGTTAGGACTGGCGAACATCACCCGACCCTCGTCGTCCAGGCGGATGATGCCATCGCCCACGCGCGGAGGGGCCGACCCCGGATCCACGCCGTACCCGGGTGGGGGGAAGGATCCCTCGGCGATCATCTGCAGGAGCATCGAGGCGATCTCGCGGTAGGACTCATCGAGATGTCCCGGTGCGCGGGAGACCGCATGCCGCGCGAGGACGCCGATGATTCGATGAGGCCCGCGGACCGGCACCGCCTCGACCCCGTTGCGGGAGATCCGACCGGTGACCAAAGCTCGGTCCAAAGCCACTTCCCGGCCCTTGGGCACGAAACTGCCGACGAGATCCACCGGCACCGACGTGGGCGCAGTCGCCGGGCGCACCAGCGCGGCGGCCATCCAGCCAGCACCGTTCCACGTGGGCAGCCACAGCACGAGATCCGACACAGCCAAGTCCGCGACCAGGGCCCACGCCCCCACCAGGGAGCGCAACCGGTCCAACTCCTCGGCGTCTAGATCAGTGCGCTCCTCGGCGATGCGCTCGAGGCTGCTCATAGTGCCTGAGGCTATCGTCGGACCAGACGACCTTGGTCGGCGCGCCGACCCAGCAGGCTCAGAGTTCACAAGACCGCGCACTACGCGAAGGGACACACCGTGCAGAACAAGACCCTCATCACCGTCACCGCGATCATTGCGATTGTGGCCCTCGTCGGGGCGGCGCTGACGCTCTTCATCCTCTAGGAGGGTCCATGTCCGACGCCCAACCGGTCCACGGCGGCATCCAGGCGGTGCGGGCCGCGGTCCAGCACGGCGCGCGCCACCTCTTCACCCTTTCCGGAGCGCATGTCTTCCCCCTGTACGACGCGGCGGTGGGCGGGGCGGATGGCGTCCATTCGAGCGATTCGGGCCCGATGCAGATCGTCGATGTGCGGCATGAGCAGACGGCAGTCTTCGCCGCCGAAGGAATGGGCAAACTCACACGCACGCCGGGCTTCGCCGTGGTCACCGCAGGGCCAGGTGTCACCAACACGATCAGTGCGGTGACCGGCGCCTACGTCGGTGGTTCACCGCTGGTCCTCATCGGTGGTCGGGCACCAGATGGGCGCTGGGGTTCGGGGGCGCTGCAGGAGATGGATCATGTGCCGCTGATGGCCCCGGTGACGAAGTCCGCGGTGACGGTGCACGATCCGGCCGGCGTAGGCCCAGCGGTCGACGAGGCTTTCCGTATCGCCGGTACCGCACATCGTGGGCCAACGTTCGTTGACGTACCCATGGATGTTCTCTTCACACCGGGCGCCGCCCCCGCGCCATCGACAAATCCCCTGTCGCTGCTTGCCGCGGACACCGCCGACCTCGATCGCATCATCGATCTGCTGCGCAGTGCTGAGCGTCCCGTCCTCATCCTGGGTGGAGATGTGTGGGCCGACGGCGCCGAAGGCGCGGCCAGGGCATTCGTCGATGCGACCGGCATCCCGGCCATCGCCAACGGAATGGCGCGGGGCATCTTGCCGCCCGAACATCCGCTCCTGGTCACCCGCGCTCGTGGGGCGGCCTTCGGCGGGGCAGACCTGGTCATCGTGGTCGGCACGCCGCTGGATTTTCGTTTGGGCTATGGGAGTTTTGGCGATCCCCCCGCGCCGGTTGTCCATATTGCCGATGCCCCGTCGCAACTCGCGACGCACCGCGAGCTCGCGGCAAGCGCAGCCGGCGATCTCAGCTCGATCCTGCTCGCGCTGGCGGGCGCCTTCGCCGAGCCGGTGGCCGACCCGACGTGGTCGACGTCCCTGCGCGAGCGCGCGCTGTCGGCAATCGCCGCCGATGCCGGCGACCTCGCCAGTGATGCCGATCCGATTCATCCGGCCCGCATCTATGGCGAGCTGCTGCCGCGCCTGGCTCAGGATGCGGTGGTCATTGGCGATGGTGGCGACTTTGTGTCCTTCGCCGGTCGCTACGTCGAACCCGCGCTCCCCGGGCATTGGCTCGATCCTGGCCCGTACGGCTGTCTCGGCACCGGGCCGGGCTACGCGATGGCGGCACGCCTAGCCCATCCGTCATCGCAGGTCGTACTCCTGCTCGGCGACGGCGCTGCTGGCTTCTCGCTCATGGACGTCGACTCGCTCGTGCGACACAACCTTCCGGTGGTGATGGTCGTGGGCAATAACGCCGGGTGGAACCTTGAGCGCCACCCGATGCGTTTCCTCTACGGGTACGACGTGGCCGCTGATCTGCACCCGACGGCGTACGACGAGGTGGTGCGAGCTCTCGGAGGCGCCGGCGAGACGGTGACGGCGCCGGGAGAGATCGGTGCGGCACTGGATCGGGCGTTTGCCGCGGGGGTGCCCTACCTCGTCAACGTGATGACCGATCCGGAGGTCGCGTATCCGCGCTCAACGACCGGCGTCTAGCGACTGTCACTCCCGCAAGCCGACGCGATTTCGACGTTTCGCAGCCCGTTTTGGTCGAAAGACCGTCGGGTTGCGGAGGGAGCGTGCGCTAATTCGCGTCGGCGCACAGTTCGCGGATGACCGGCTCAGCGTCCCGCGCGCTGCCACCCCAGCCGTTCGGGCGGAGTTCGATGTGTAGGTGGACAGCTCCGGGGGAACCGGTGTCGCCCATGTAGCCGATGAGTTGGCCAGCCTGCACCTTGTCACCCTTGCCGACAAGGATCTTCGAGAAGTGGCCGTAGAACCACATCGAACCCTTCTTGTCGTCGATGTCCAAGATCATGGCGCCGTTGCTCTGGTAACCGCTGCGAGTGACGGTGCCGGCGTCGATGGCATAGATGGGCTCACCGCGCTTGCCCATCATGTCCAGGCCCATGTGGCCGCGGCCCGCACCTATACCGTCGCCGTAGGAGAAGTTCAGGGCCGGGCAGAAGCGACCGCCCACCTGGACGTCCCCGAAGGAACTATCGGCCTTGGCTGCCTCCTGGGCGATGGCCTTGCCGAGAACGCTCCAGGTCTCCACGCCCACCACGCCGGTGGCGCCGAGATCATTGGCCTTCTGCAACTTCTTCACCGCAATGCGGGTCACCGGGCCGAAGTAGCCGGAGGCCTTGTCGAGCTCGAGCGCACGCTGCAGGACCTTCACGGCTTCGCCGCGGTCGCCGGTCTTGAGCACCGGTGCGGCCACGGCGTAAGCAGCGGGCTTGTCCTTGGCCTTGGCAGCCTGCGCGGCAGTCGGCATCGCGATCACGGCGGTGGCGGCGAGCGCAGCGGCGGCACCGAGTGCTGCCAGCCGGCGGATCCTCGTCGTCATCAGTCCTCCGTCGCGTACCGGTGGTGCATATGGACACGGTCAGCTGGTTGCCCGGCTGACCGTCCAAAGAAGATAACAGAAAGATCACGACAATGTCGCGCGCCCCTCTCGGAAGGGTCTCAGGAGCCCCCTGGGGCAGGTGTGACTCCTGTGATCTATGGGGCGGCCCTACCCGTCTCCCCCCCGTGAAATCACGCCCAGGGGCCGGAAACCGTGGTCTTCCGGCGGGAAGCTGGCCCGGTCAGCGGGGGGTCAGAGTTTGGGCAGGCGGGCTAGGAAGCGATCGGTCTGTACGACGGCCCGGGTGATCTCACCACGTCCGATCAAGACCGGCCCCTCGCCCGAGTCGTGATGAGCGGCGACGGCAAAGCGCAGGAGGCGACCATCACGGTGGGTGAGGTCGGCGGTGACCTCTCCGCGGGCTCCAACGGGCGAGGCGGCAAGGTGCTCAATGTCGACCCGGGTTCCGACGGAAGTCTGGGCAGCGACGCCAACCGCCGACCTTTCCCGGGCCAAAGCATCGGCGACGGCAACGG
>JAYNIC010000177.1:0-4814 GCA_038108715.1 Candidatus Nanopelagicales bacterium
GGATTGATGCCGTTGCGCGCAAAGAGTTCCTGGGCTGCGATACCGCAGGGAACGGCTTCCTGGCAGACGACGAACGTGACCGCGGAAAGATCTCGAATCGATTGCACGTTGCCGGGATTTGCCGGAGGCGTGGCGATCTGCAGGGTGTTGGTGGCGAAGTCGGTGACGTCGCTTACGAGGCCGTCATCGGCAAGGGGTGTCATGGATGACGAACCCGCCGAGGCTAAAACATCAATGGGGGCACCCTGACGAATCTGCTCGGCGAGCGTGCTGCTGCCGGCGAAGGTGAAGGTCACCTCGATGCCGGGGTGCGCCGCAGTGAAGGCGGCGCCGACCTGCGCGAAGACGTCCGTCAGTGATGCGGCAGCTCCGACGGTGACGGTGGTGGCGTTGGCCGGCGCGTTGGGCGAGCATCCGGTTGCGGCGACCGCCAGGAGGATGCCGGCACCGGCCGTCATCCATAGGCGCGGTCTCATCGGTCCGGGACCTCGACCCCCACGTTGGTGGCTTTCACCGTGGCGATGGCGAGGCTGCCGGGCTCGAGGCCGAGGTCGTCGACGGCCTCGGCGCTCAGCAGGGAGACGAATCGGTGCGGCCCCGCCTGGATTTCGACCTGCGCCATCACCGTGTCCTTGGTGACCTTGGTGACGATCCCCGCGAAGCGATTGCGTGCCGAGCGCCCCACGATGGGGGCGTGCTCGACCGTGAGCGGGGCGGCGTTCTGCCTCATGAGTTCGGCGAGGTCGGCGCTATGCACGACTTGCCGACCCGCGCGGTCGGTGGTGGCGGTGATGCGACCGGACTCGATCCACCGCCGCAGAGTGTCGTCGCTGACCCCGAGGTAGGTGGCCGCCTCGGCTATCCGTAGATGCGCCATGGACAGGCACTCTAAATCGCAGAAACAAAGAATACAATGAAAAAAACCCGCAATTGCGGTGTCCTCAGCGCATCTCGCCGTCATGTGTGAGGGGCGGACGGGAGTTTTGGGCGGTCAAGTATCAGGCGGATACGGCGAGGCGGGTTGCCCTGCCTTTGCGGGGCACCTACCCTCAGGGGGCGCGATCCGCCCCCATGGCGGGTCGTTACTCGTAGGCGCCACCGGGTGCCGACGCTCGCGGGCGGCGCCCGCTGAAGGAGAAGGCGGCCTCGGCCGCTGCGGGGAGAGAGACGACATGGCCACGGCGAAGAAGGCCGCTCCGGCGAAGAAGGCGGCCCCGGCGAAGAAGGCGGCCCCGGCGAAGAAGGCCGCCGCGGCGAAGAAGGCCGCCGCGGCGAAGAAGGCCGCTCCGGCGAAGAAAGCAGCCAAGGCCGGCCAGCGTCGACTGGTCGTGCGCGAGGACGAGTCACCGTGGACCCCCGCGGAAATTGCCGAGGTCCGTAAGGAACTCAAGAAGGACGTGCAGCGACTGCAGGAGGAGATCGAAGTCACCGAGGCTGACATCGCCGAACTCGTCGCCGACTCCGGTGATGGCGCCGGTGATGACCAGGCTGACGCCGGCAGCAAGACTTTCGAACGTGAGCATGAGATGTCCCTCGCCAACAACGCGCGCGACATGCTCATTCAGACCGAGCACGCCCTAGAGCGAATTCGCAATGGCACGTATGGCATTTGTGAGTCCTGCGGCAGGCCGGTAGGCAAGTTGCGGCTGCAGGCTTTCCCTCGGGCGACGATGTGCGTGGCCTGCAAGGAGATCGAGGAGCGGCGTTCCTACTAGAAGGCCTGCGGCGCTCGGCGGAGTTCCGGCTTTTTGTCACCCACCGACGGCGCAGCATTACCCTGTACAGGTGAATGTGGCGCTGGTCGATGAAGTCACCGCGAGCAATTCCGCGCTGCGACGCTTCCTCCACGGTCTCCCGGGAGTGGACCAGGTGGGGGCCGACGGCCGGGCCGCCATGCTCTCGACGCGTTCGATCAAGACTTCGGCGAAGGAACAGGCCATCGATCTCGCGATCTCCATGGTCGACCTCACCACGCTCGAGGGCATGGATACGCCGGGCAAGGTGCGCGCCATGTGCGCCAAGGCTCTTCGTCCCGACCCGTCCAGCGCTGGAGTCCCCCACGTGGCTGCCGTCTGCGTCTACGGCGATATGGCTGGGATCGCCCGTGAGGCAGTCGGGGATGTCTTGCACGTGGCCGCGGTCGCGACGGCCTTCCCCTCCGGACGCGCCAGCCTCAACGTCAAGCTGCAGGACACGCGCGACGCCGTCCTTGCCGGTGCCGACGAGATCGACATGGTCATCGATCGCGGTGCCTTCCTCGCCGGCCGCTACCTCGAAGTGTTCGAGGAGATCGTGGCGGTCAAGCAGGCCTGTGGTTCGGCGCACCTGAAGGTCATCTTCGAAACCGGCGAGTTGCGTACCTACGACAACGTTCGTCGCGCGTCGTGGCTGGCCATGCTTGCCGGCGCCGACTTCATCAAGACGTCCACGGGCAAGGTGTCCCCGGCCGCCACCCTGCCCGTCACGCTGATCCTGCTCGAAGCCGTCCGAGACTGGCATCGGCAGACCGGATCGCTCGTGGGCGTCAAGCCCGCGGGCGGGATCCGCACCGCGAAGGACGCGATCCGCTACCTCGTCCTGGTCAATGAGACCTGCGGGCCGACCTGGCTCACCCCGGATCTCTTCCGCTTCGGCGCTTCCAGTCTGCTCAACGATCTACTCCTCCAGCGGCAACGGATGGCCACCGGCCACTACTCCGGCCCCGACTACGTCACGATCGACTAGGAGTGCGATGACCTTCGAGTACGCTCCCGCGCCCGAGTCACGGGCCGTCGTCGATATTGCCTCGCACTACGGGCTGTTCATCGACGGCCAGTTCACCGACCCCATCGATGGGGGAGCGTTCAAGACGATCAACCCGGCGACCGAAGAGGTCCTCGCCGAGATCAGCGATGCCGGTTCCGCCGATGTGGACCGTGCGGTCGCGGCAGCGCGTTCGGCCTACAAGTCCACCTGGTCGAAAATGCCGGGACGCGAGCGGGCCAAGTACCTCTACCGCCTGGCACGCCTGATCCAGGAACGGTCCCGCGAACTTGCCGTCCTAGAGACGCTGGACAACGGCAAGCCGATTCGCGAGTCCCGCGATGTGGACGTCCCGCTTGCCGCCGCGCACTTCTTCTATCACGCCGGATGGGCCGACAAACTGGAGTACGCCGGGCTGGGCCCCAGGCCCCGCGCGTACGGCGTCGCCGGTCAGATCATCCCGTGGAACTTCCCTCTGCTCATGCTCGCCTGGAAGGTGGCTCCCGCGCTGGCCACCGGCAACACCGTGGTGCTCAAGCCGGCCGAAACCACCCCGCTCACCGCCCTCGCCTTCGCCGACATTTGTCAGCAGGCCGACCTTCCGCCGGGCGTCGTCAACATTGTCACGGGCGGTCCCGCGACCGGGCGGCTCGTCTCGGAGCATCCGGACGTCGACAAGGTCGCCTTCACCGGTTCGACGGAGGTCGGCAAGCAGATTCAGCGCGCAGTCGCCGGCACCGGCAAGGGGCTCACGCTGGAACTGGGTGGCAAGGCCGCCAACATCGTCTTCGACGACGCGCCTCTGGATGAGGCGGTCGAGGGCATCGTCAACGGCATCTTCTTCAACCAGGGGCACGTGTGCTGCGCTGGATCGCGCCTGCTGGTGCAAGAGTCGGTGGCTGATGAGGTGCTCGATGCGCTGAAGCGTCGCCTAACCACACTCCGGCTCGGCGACCCGATGGACAAGAACACCGATATCGGGGCTATCAACTCGCGCGAGCAGCGCGAACGCATCGACGAGCTCGTCAAGTCCGGTGATGCTGAGGGTGCCGACCGCTGGTCGTCTCCGTGCGCGATTCCGGAGAAGGGCTGGTGGTATCCGCCCACCGTGTTCACCGGGGTGACGCAGGCTCATCGCATTGCGCGGGAGGAGATCTTTGGTCCGGTGCTCTCCGTCCTCACCTTCCGTACTCCGGATGAGGCTCTCGAAAAGGCCAACAATTCGCCGTACGGGCTGTCGGCGGGCATCTGGACCGAGAAGGGCTCGCGCATCCTGTGGATGGCCTCGCGGCTGCGCGCCGGTGTGGTGTGGGCCAACACCTTCAACCGATTCGACCCGGCCAGCCCCTTCGGCGGCTACAAGGAGTCCGGGTTCGGTCGCGAGGGTGGACGCCAAGGCCTCGCCGCCTATCTGAAGTCGGGAGGTCACTGATGGAATCGCGCGCCGACATCCGCAAGACCTACAAGCTCTTCATCGGCGGAGCCTTCCCGCGCAGCGAGAGCGGCCGCAGCTACAAGGTCGACGACAGCAAAGGCGTCTTCCTCGCCAATGCCGCGCTCGCCTCCCGCAAGGATGCCCGCGATGCCGTTCTCGCCGCCCGCTCCGCGCAGCCGAAATGGTGGGACGCGACGGCGTACAACCGCGGGCAGATCCTCTATCGCGTCGCCGAGATGATCGAGGGTCGACGCGGCCAGTTCGAAGACGACGTCGTCAACGCCGAAGGCGTGTCGCGGCGCAAGGCGGCGACGGCGGTGGACGCGGCCATTGATCGTTGGGTCTGGTACGCCGGTTGGGCCGACAAGATCGCGCAGGTGCTTGGGTCAAGCAACCCGGTGGCTGGTCCGTACTTCAACTTCTCCGTCCCGGAGCCAACGGGAGTGGTGGCCGCCGTGGCGCCGCAGGACTCCTCCCTCCTTGGCCTGGTGAGCGTCGTCGCGCCGATCATCGTCGGAGGCAACACGGTCATCGTTGTGGCATCGCAGAATCGACCGCTGCCTGCCGTCACCCTTGCTGAGGTCCTCGCCACCTCTGATGTTCCCGGGGGAGTGGTGAACATCCTCACGGGTGCCTA
>JAYNIC010000178.1:0-3661 GCA_038108715.1 Candidatus Nanopelagicales bacterium
TCTATCGACTGCTTGTCGAGCGCGAGTCCGTCTTCCGCTAGGCCGGGCTTGGTCTAGACCCGGGTAGCGCGAGCCAGGGCGTAGCCAGCGCCCACGCCGACCGCTAGCCCGAGGGCTCCGACCGTCGCGGGCACAGCGACCTGGAGGACCTGGGTGCGACGCCGGAACTCATAGATCGGCCAGTGGTTTTCGCGTGCGTGGGCGCGCAGCAGCGGGTCGGGATTGACGGCCGCTGGGTGCCCGACGAGCGACAGCATGGGAATGTCGTTGGCCGAGTCCGAGTACGCCGAGCAGCGGCGCAGTTCCAATCCCTCCCGTTCGGCGAGCGCGCGCACGGCCTCCGCCTTGGCCAGCCCGTGCAGCGGAGCGCCGACCAGTCGTCCGGTATAGCGGCCACCGCGTACTTCGGCGACGGTGCCCAGTGCCCCGGTGAGACCGAGATCTCGGGCAATGATGGTCGCCAACTCCACAGGGGTCGCGGTGACAAGCCAGACCCGCTCGCCCTTGTCCAGGTGCTCTTGCGCCAGTCCCAGGGTTCCGGGGATGAGTTTGTCGGCCATCTCGTCGACGAAAATCTCCTCACCGAGTTCGTTCAGTTCCTTCACCGTTCGGTTCTCGACGAAGGACAACGCAGCCTCGGTCGCTGAGGCCATGTCTTCAAGGTCTTCCGATCCACTGAGGACGAACTTCAACTGGCGTCGGCCGAAGCCGATGATCTCAGACGTGCTGAAGAACTTTCGGCGCGCCAGCCCAACGGCGAAGTGGAAGATACTCGCGCCGCGCATGATCGTGTTGTCGACGTCGAAGAACGCCGCGGCGTGGGGATCGGGGGAAGTATCGGTCCCTGCCGATACTTCAGCAGCGGCCGCGGCTGCCTCGCCTGCGCGACGGTAGGCGGGCAGGACGGCAAACTCCTTGCTCACCCCAACAGACTAAGGGGATCCTCCCGGTCGCTCGGTGTGGCCGGGCTGACTAGGGCAGACTCGGGGGGTGGCTGAACCGCGCGTCGTGCTCATCGGCAAGCCGGACTGTCACCTGTGCGAGGAGGCGAGGGTCGTCGTTGCGCGGGTGTGCGACGCCCGCAATATGGCGTGGGTGGAGAAGTCCCTGGCCGACGAGCCCGGATTGGCCGATGACTTCTGGGAGCACATCCCGGTCGTCCTGATCGACGGTGAGGTGCCCTCCCGATGGTTCGGTGACGAGAGTGCCCGCGAAACAGCGCTCACCGACCGATAATCGGATAAGATCGTCCGGTCAACTTTGTTCCGGCGACCTCAGGTCCCTACCCTTGCAGGGCAAACCCGCCCGTCATGAGGTCTCAACGTGTCCCTGCACATCGCCCCCAAGCGCACCCGGTCCGTGGTGCCGAGTGCCACCGTGCAGCGACTGCCCATCTACCTCCACGTCCTGTCCGGCCTTCGAGACCGGGGCGTGGCCACCATCTCATCTGCGGACCTCGCGGCGAACAGTGGTGTGACCAGTGCGAAATTGCGCAAGGACCTGTCCTTCATCGGCTCCTTCGGTCGACGAGGTGTGGGGTATGACGTCGACTACCTCCACTCGGTTCTCACGGACTGGCTCGGTGTCCAGCAGGAGATGGCCGTAGTCATCGTCGGTGTGGGAAACCTCGGACACGCGCTTGCCAGTTATCCGGGGTTCATCCAGCGCGGCTTTGTCGTCGAGGGTCTCGTCGATAGTGACCCGCGCCTGGTCGGTCAGATCGTTCAGACCGGTCGGGGAGCGGTCTGCACGACTCATTGAGATCGCCGCTCGTTGCCAGATCGGCGTCATCGCGACGCCTGACGTGGCCGCGCAGAACGTGTGCGATCACCTGATCATCGCTGGTATTCGCGACATCTTGACCTTCGCCTCCCGCGTTCTCGTCGTTCCCGACGGCGTCCAGGTCCGACACATCGACCTGGGCGCTGAACTCGCGGTACTGGCGTCCCGACCGCGACGCATGACGGCGGTGAGCGCCTGAGCGTCGCACCAACCACAGACCGACCACACACCCACGACAACGAGGGGAATTAGCCCCGTGACCACCTCCCGCACCAAGAAGAAGCTTGGCACTGTCGCTCTTGTCTTCGCAGGCCCCGGCGACCCTGAACTGCTGACGCTTCGCGCTGCCGACCTGCTGCGCGCGGCAGACCGCATCATCGCTGACGCGACCGCGGCGGCGCTCGCCGAGCACATCAGTTCTGGCTCGTCGATCGTGACCTGTGTCGACGAGAGCGGACTCCCGCTCGATCATGCGGCGCGCGCAAAACTCGTTGTCGAGTCCGCCCGGGAGGGCTTGCGCACGGTCCGACTGCTCTCCGGCGATCCACTCTTTGACGGGGCACTGTCTGCGGAGGCAGCCGTGCTCCGCAAAGCCAAGGTGCCTTTCGAGATGGCGCCGGGAGTGAGCCCCCTGACCGCGGTTCCGGCGTACGCAGGTTTTGGCCTGACCGGCCGCAAGGCGCGCGAGGTGCACATCCTCAGTGCGGCCGATGCGGGCACTGACTGGACGAGCCTGGCCGATGACCGAGTGTCGGTCATCGTGCCCGACGGAGCCGAGGCCGCCGTGAGCATTGCCAAGGCTCTCCTCGAGGCCGGGCGCGCCCCCGAGACCCCGATGGCGATCACCCGGGGCGGTACGACGGTGGAGCAGCGCACGATCGTCACCACCCTCGAGGACGCCGCCAATGATGTAAAGGCAGCCAAGCAGGCCGGTCCCGGCATGGTCGTCGTCGGCGAGGTCATCGGCCAGCGCGAGCGACTCGGCTGGTTCGAGGTCAAGCCGCTCTTCGGCTGGCGCGTACTTGTCCCGCGCACCCAGGATCGCGCTGACGATCTGCTCGATCGACTCGTGCGCATGGGTTCCATCCCCGTCGAGGTGCCGACGATCTCGGTCGAGCCGCCCCGCACCCCGCAGCAGATGGAGCGGGCCATCCACGGCCTCGTCTCCGGTCGCTACGAGTGGATTGGCTTCACCAGCGTGAACGCTGTTCGCGCCGTTCGCGAGAAACTCGAGGAATACGGTCTCGACGCTCGTTCCTTCGCCGGACTCAAGGTTGCTGCGGTCGGTCCCGATACGGCGGAGGCTCTCGTCACCTTCGGCGTGCAACCCGATCTGGTGCCCGAGGCCGACCAGACGACGCAGGCGCTGCTAGAGGAGTGGCCGCCGTTCGACTCTCTCGTCGACCCGATCAACCGGGTGTTCCTACCTCGCGCCGACATCGCGACCGAGACGCTGGCGGCTGGCCTGACCGAATTGGGCTGGGAGGTCGAGGACGTGACGGCGTACCGCACGGTGCGCGCGGCCCCGCCGCCCGCGGCAACCCGAGAGGCGATCAAGACCGGCGGCTTTGACGCGGTGCTCTTCACCTCGAGCAGCACGGTCCGCAACCTCGTGGGTATCGCCGGCAAGCCACACGCGACCACGGTCGTGGCCTGCATCGGTCCGCAGACCGCGAAGACCGCCGAGGAGCACGGCCTGCGCGTGGATGTTCTCGCCGAGGAGCCCAATGTCGTGGCCCTTGCGGAGGGTCTTGCCATCCACGGCGAGCAACTGCGCCTCGCCGCGGAGTTGAACAACGAGACATCCTGGCGGCCGAGCCGACGGCGAGCCGCCGCGCGGCGCAAGGCCACCTGAGAATGACCGGTCCTGAGCGCACGA
>JAYNIC010000178.1:3671-4752 GCA_038108715.1 Candidatus Nanopelagicales bacterium
TCGACATGGAGAGGTGCACAACCCGACCGGCGTTCTCTACGGTCGGCTACCGGACTTCCACCTGTCCGATCGAGGGCTGGCCATGGCCGACCGAGTGGCGCAGGCCATGGCCGACCGTGACGTCGTACGGGTCGTGGCCTCGCCACTGGACCGTGCGCAGGAGACTGCAGCACCCATTGCGCAGGCGCACGGGCTGGAGATCGTCAGTGACCCGCGCGTCATCGAGGCCGCAAACGTGTTCGAGGGCGAACGGGTCGGTGTCGGTGACGGAGTGCTTCGCCAGCCCCGGGCATGGCGACACCTGTGGAACCCCTTCACGCCATCTTGGGGCGAGCCCTACGACGAGTTGGCTGATCGCATGACCGCGGCCATTCGCGATGCACGCAATGAGGCGCGCGGACACGAGACGGTCCTGGTCAGCCATCAGCTGCCGATCTGGATCGCCCGCCTGCACGCCGAGAATCGGCGCCTGTGGCACGACCCGCGCAAGCGCGAATGTTCCCTGGCGTCCCTCACGTCCTTCGAATTCGACGGTGATCGCTTGGCGCGCGTGAGCTACAGCGAGCCGGCCGCGGACCTCCTACCCGGTGCCAAGGGCCGCGGTGCCTAGATTTCCGCGCTCCGGGTACGTCGTCGGTGCTGTGGCGCTGACCGCCGTACTCGCGGCCTGCGGTGGGGGTGCGGCAGAGACTGGCACAGGCTTCGTGGCCGGAGACGGTTCCATCGTGCTGCTCGACGTGGCGGCTCGGCAGCCCGCTCCGGACCTCATCGGGCCGACTTTGGAGGGTGGGACCTTTCGGCTTGCCGACCATCGTGGGGAAGTTGTTGTCCTCAACGTCTGGGCGTCCTGGTGTGCGCCTTGCCGCGCGGAGGCGCCCGAACTTCAGTCCCTGTGGGAGGAGTTCGCCGATCAGGGTGTGCAGTTCGTCGGGCTCGACACCCGAGACACGGATGCCGCGGCGCTGGCCTTCATCGACGCCTATGGCATCACCTACCCGAACGTCATCGATACCGACGGTCGACTGCAACTGCTGTTCGCTGACACTCTGCCGCCGCAGGCCATCCCCTCGACCTTGATTGT
>JAYNIC010000179.1:0-4716 GCA_038108715.1 Candidatus Nanopelagicales bacterium
CCTGCCGGATGGCGAACTTGACGCTGCCATCGCCGACTTTCAACGCGCCTTCACCTGGCAGCGAACGGTACGTCCACTCACCATCGCTGCGGTTCATGGTCACGCCATCGGTGCAGGGTTCCAATTGGCACTGGCCTGCGACCTCATCATTGCGGCGCCGGACGCGACATTTGCGATGCGCGAGACCTCCCTGGGGCTGGTGCCGGACCTCGGTGGCACAGGCCCGTTGGTTCGCGCGGTGGGACTTGCGCGTGCCACCGATATCTGCGCCACCGGCCGCTTCGTTGATGCGACGGAGGCAGAGCGCCTAGGACTCGTGGTGCGCGTTGCGGACGATCTCGCGGCCGCAGTGGCTGCCTACGCCGAGACGATCACCGCGAGCCCACCGGGTGCGGTGGCCGATCTGCTGCCTCTCCTTGCCGCCGCCGTGGACCATGACCCACAGGAGCAATTGACGGCCGAGCGTCGTGCTCAGATCGCCCGGCTCCGGGCGCTCACCGGAGGCCAGGGCTAGGCGTGTCCAACATCAGTCCCTGGCAGATCGTTCACTCGTACACACGCGATCGCAGCCAACTTCACAACGTCGGGAAGGGTGTCCTGCGGCGTATCCTCGGCTACGCGCGTCCGTATCGCGGGTTCGTGGTGGCTTTCGTCATCACCTTGATCGTGACCTCATTGCTCACGGTGGCTCAACCGCTGCTGATCGGTCGAATCATCGACGATGGCATCGGGACGGGGAATGCGCGGCTGGTGACCATCCTGGCTATCGGTATGGCGGTGCTGGCACTCCTCGATGCTGCTGTGGGTCTGCTCGGTCGATGGTTGAGCTCACGAATCGGCGAGGGCCTCATCTTCGATCTGCGCACGCAGGTTTACGACCATGTGCAACGACAGTCGGTGGCGTTCTTCACCCGGGCGCAAACCGGAGCCCTCGTCTCACGTCTGAATTCTGACGTCATCGGTGCCCAACAGGCGTTCACGTCCACCCTGAGCGGATTGGTCGGCAATCTCATCACGGTCACCATCGTGCTGGTCACCATGTTGCTGCTGTCTTGGCAGATCACCCTGCTCTCCCTCGTCCTGGTCCCGGTCTTCCTCCTCCCGGCTCGGTGGATGGGCCGACGCCTGCGCGAACTGACCCGCGAGCAGATGCAGGTCAATGCCGAGATGAGCAGCCAGATGACCGAGCGCTTCAATGTGGCCGGCGCTCTTCTGGTCTCCCTCTTTGGTCGCCCCGAGGACGAGCACGGAGCATTCGCCGGCCGTGCGGCGCGCGTGCGGAATGCGGGTGTATCGATCGCCATGGCCAATCGGTGGTTCCTCACAGCGCTGCTGCTCGCGGCCGCACTAGCCACGGCCCTCACCTATGGCATCGGGGGCAATCTCGTGATCGCGGGTGCTCTGGAGTTGGGCACGCTCGTGGCGCTCGTGGCGCTTCTAGCGCAGCTGTACGGCCCACTCACTGCGCTGGCCAACGTCCGGGTTGACGTCATGACCGCCCTGGTGAGTTTTGAGCGGGTTTTCGAGGTGCTGGATCTGCCCCCGCTCGTCAAGGATGAGCCTGGTGCGACACACGTGCCGGACGGACCCCTGTCCGTCAGATTCCACGATGTTTCCTTCCGATACCCGACGTCGGCTGAGGTTTCCCTTGCGTCGCTGGAGACCGTTGCGCGCGAGGAGGCCGAGCGGGACTCCGGGCCGGTGCTGCGGGATGTGAGTTTCGAGGTGGAGGCAGGGCACCTTGTCGCACTCGTCGGACCCTCCGGAGCCGGTAAGACGACGATCACCGCACTCGTCCCGAGGCTCTATGACGTGACCTCCGGCGCGGTCGAGGTCGGCGGAATGGATGTGCGCCACATGACGCTGGAGTCGCTGCGTGGGGCCATCGGCATGGTCACCCAGGACTCCCATCTCTTCCACGACAGCATTCGCAACAACCTTCGATACGCGCGGCCGGACGCCGACGAGACGGCGCTGATCGGTGCTTGCCGCGGCGCGCAGATCTGGGACCTCATCGCCTCCTTGCCCAACGGCCTGGACACGGTGGTCGGTGATCGCGGCTACCGGCTGTCCGGCGGGGAAAAGCAGCGCATCGCCATCGCGCGGGTCCTGCTCAAGGCTCCACGGATCGTCGTTCTTGATGAAGCGACGGCTCATCTGGACTCCGAGAGCGAGGCCGCGGTCCAGCGGGCGTTAGCAACGGCATTGGAAGGGCGCACCTCGCTGGTCATCGCCCATCGCCTGTCAACGATCCGGCAAGCCGACCTCATTCTTGTCGTCGAGGACGGACGTATCGTCGAACGCGGGACGCACGCGGAATTGATGGCTAGATCGGGTCTGTATGCCAATCTCTATGCGACCCAGTTCGACAACTAGTGGGCCCTACGCGCGGCACTGCACCGGGATCTACCAGGGAGATCGCAACAGTCCGCCATCCACGGGCACGAGAACGCCGGTGACGTAGGACGCGGCAGGGGACAGCAGGAAGGCCGCCACCTCGCCGAATTCCTGGGGTGAGCCCAGCCGATTCATCGGGATGTCCGCCTCGACGGCGGCGAGGCCCTCCGGCGTCCCGCCGGTCAGCGTGAGCAAGCGATCGGTGGCGATCTTGCCGGGCAGGATGCCGTTGACCCGGACGCCCCGCGGGGCGAGTTCGTTCGCCAGGTCCTTGACGAGCATGGCCAGGCCGGGACGCAGGACGTTGCTCGCAGCCAGGACGTCGATCGGCTCCTTGACCGTGCTCGACAGCACGATCAGGATCGACGCGCCGTCTGCGAGTCGTGGGACCAGCGTGCGGATGATGCGCAGGGAGGTGAGCGTGACCTGCTCGAAGGCCCGCTGCCATTGCTCATCGGAGTACTCCAAAGCGCGACCCGCCGCGGGACCCCCAACGTTGACGAGTACGCCGTCAAGGGGTTCGGACCCGACGGCTTCAGCGATCCGTTCCGCGGCGTCCACACCGGTGAGATCAACCGGTACCGCAGCAGCGCGGGGGCCGAGGGCGGCAAGCGCGGCATCGAGCGCCGCGGACGGACGCGCCGCGATGATCGTGTGTGCGCCATCCGCGGCGAGGGCGGCGGCGGTCGCGAAGCCGAGTCCACGTGAGGCGGCCGTCACGACATAGCGCCGGCCGTCGAGTCCGAGATCCATGGGTCTCCTTCCGGTGACGTCTAGGGCTTTTCGGCTTCGGCCGTGGCGTCCTCGCGCGCTTCGCGGCGCAGGAAGAAGAACCAGCCGACGAGGGCCACGAAGGCGAAAATGACCCACTGAACGGCATAACTGATGTTTCGCCCCTCGTCGATGACGGGGACCGGGAGCGGCGTGACCGCGGGATCGGCTGGTCGTGATGACATCATCTGGAGGTAGATATCGGGTTCACCTACCTCCCAGGCGGCTGGATCGAGGGCCGGTGCCTGACCATCCGGGAGGTCGGTCGGCAGCGGGTTTGGCGCGACTTCTGCCCACCGCAGACGCCCGGTGACCGTTACGGTCCCCTCGGGGGGATGGGGCGCCGGGACTACCGCGGTCGCAGAGGAGCCGCTGGGTATCCAACCGCGATTGACCCACACGTCGCCCGCGTCGGTACTCAACAACGACACCACCCAAAATCCATTGGCACCGTCCAGGGGACGCTGTCGGATCAGCCATGTGTCGCTCGATGCGTAGATGCCGGCCACCGTGACGGGCTCCCACTCGATCGGGTCCGCTAGCGCGGCCATGAGCGTGGTCGGTTCCGCGGTGGCTACGGCATCGAGAGCCAGCCGCTCCGTGCGGCGGTCCTCGGCGCGCTGCCACTGCCAGCGGCTCAGCAGGCCGAATCCGATGATGGCCAGGACAACGAGGAGGGTGAAAGCGATCCACCGCCGGGTGCGCAGCAGGGACCACATAGGTCAACGGTAGGGGACGGCGCGCCTAACGCTGCTGCCCCGGGGGGAGGGCCAGGGTGGTGGGGATCGGGGCGGCCGTGGGTCCAGGGCCGCGCCGGCTGAAACGAGCGTTGGCGGCCACGACGGCGAGGTAGGGCAGGATGACCGCACCGGTGATGAAGACCCAGCGCGGCCATCCGGGGACCAGGATGGCCAGGAGGACGCACGCCGTGCGGATCGACATGGAGATGAGATAGCGCTTCGTTCGCGCGCCTTGCTCGTCCGTGAGACGGGTGGGGGCGGCGGTAATCGAATGGACCTCGGGCTCGCTCCGCACGCCCCTACGGTAGGCGCTGTCCGGCTGATGCGCACCCGCTGGGGGACCGGCCTAGAGGGCGTCGCTGACCGTGGACAGGTGGAAGTCCTCGATCACGGCCGCGGGCATGGCCACCCGGGGGGCGTAGTCGCCCATCTCGCGCGGGAGGGTGCGCACGGTGTCACCGACGTCGCGGAGGCGCGTCAGGGCGGTCAGCGGGGAGTCGTTGAAGCGGAAATTCGTGGTGGCACCGATGATTTCCCCACCTCGCACGACGTAGACGCCATCACGCGTGAGGCCGGTGAGCAGCAACGTCTGCGGATCGACGAGTCGGTTGTACCAAAGGCATGTGATGTAAATACCGTCGGACATTCGCGCAAGGAGGTCATCGGTCGCGCCTTGCCCCGTAGGGTCAGTGAATCGGAGCGTGTCTGCCGGAGCCACCGGATCGATGGAGTGCTCAGCGGCGAGACGTCGCGGCGCGACGAGGTGAGTGAGTGCCCCGTCGGCGATCCAGTCAGTGGTAGGTATCTC
>JAYNIC010000180.1:0-4677 GCA_038108715.1 Candidatus Nanopelagicales bacterium
TCCGATGACACGGTCATCGTGCGACCAGAATGTGGTGCGCTCAGTCGGGCCGCGGTGCGTAGACCCTCGCCGTCGACCAGGTAGCAGTCATCAAGGCCGTCGGTGGCCTCGATGACGGGGCCGAGCCGCTCGGGAGTCAACAGGTCGTAGGGCGTACCGGTGACTTCGACAACCCCGGTCGGGATCCCGGTGGCATCCATCGACAGGCGCCGGTGCGCCGACACTTGGAGTTCGTGGTCCGCGATGGAACGCGACCCGTCGAGGTTCCAGTAACCGTGGTTGGCCAGGCTCACCACGGTTGGCGCATCGGTGGTCGCCGACATGTCGATCTCGATCCGGCCGTGGCTGATGCGGTACGTCGCAAGCGCAGTGAGGGCACCCGGGAAGCCCTCATCCCCGTCGGGGCTCATCAGGCTGAAGGTCACCGCAACGCCATCCGCGGACTCATCGATCGCATCGACGGACCAGGTCAATCGATCGAACCCGCGCAGGCCGCCATGCAGGGTGTTGGGCGGCTGGTTGGTATCGAGCCGGTACGTCGTACCGTCCAGGGTGAAGGCGCCACCGGAGATTCGATTCGCGTAGCGTCCGAGGGTGGCCCCGAGGTGTGGGTTGAGCGGGACGTCGGCGTAGTCGGCGATGGAGGGCAGGCTCAGGTGCACCGGGCCGAGTTGACCGTCGCGATCAGGCACCTCGACGCCATGTATCGCTGCGCCGAGATCGAGCAGGCTGACGCGAATGACGTCGAGATCGATGTCGATGACGCCGATAGTGACGCTACCCGCATCGACCGTTCGCCGAGTGACGCTCATGTCAGCGCTGCCGTGTCACGTTCCGAGGGCGGCGTCGACGACCTCACGGGCCGCCGCTTGCACATCCGCGAGGTGCTCGGGGCCGCGGAAGGACTCGGCATAGATCTTGTAGACGTCTTCGGTGCCTGAGGGTCGCGCGGCGAACCAGGAACTCGCGGACTCGACCTTCAACCCCCCGATGGGCGCGTCGTTGCCCGGCGCACGGGTGAGGACACGTGTGATGGGCTCGCCCGCGAGCTCGGTGGACGTCACCTGCTCGGGCGCGAGGGCACCGAGTGCGGCCTTTTGCTCACGCGTGGCCGGGGCGTCGATGCGGGCGTACGCGGGATCGCCATGGACCTCGGTGAGGCGCCGATAGTGCTTCGACGGCGACTCGCCGGTCACCGCGAGGATCTCCGAGGCCAAGAGGGCCAAGATGATGCCGTCCTTGTCCGTGGTCCACACCGAGCCATCACGCCGTAGGAACGACGCGCCCGCGGACTCCTCGCCGCCGAATCCGACGCTGCCGTCGATGAGGCCGGGGACGAACCACTTGAAGCCGACCGGCACCTCCCACAGGCGTCGGCCGAGCGCCGCGGTCACGCGGTCGATCATCGACGAACTCACCACGGTCTTGCCGACCGCCGCGTCGCCCGACCACCCGTCGCGCCGGGCAAAGAGGTAGTCGATGGCTACCGACAGGAAATGGTTGGGATTCATCAGTCCACCGTCGGGCGTGACGATGCCGTGCCGATCGGAGTCGGCATCATTTCCGGTGGAGATGTCGTAGTCGGCACGGCGTTCGATGAGAGAGGCCATGGCGTGGGGCGATGAGCAGTCCATCCGGATATTGCCGTCCCAATCCAACGTCATGAAGCGCCATGTCGGATCGACTCGGGGGTTGACGACGGTGAGATCAAGTTTGTGGGTTTCGGCAATGGCAGCCCAGTAGTCCACGCTGGCGCCGCCGAGGGGATCCGCTCCGATGCGAACGCCGGCAGTTCGAATCGCGTCGAGGTCGACGACGTTGGGCAGGTCGTCGACGTACTCGCGTAGGTAGTCGTAGCGCTGCGTGGTCGATGCGGCGAGGGCGCGCGGCAGGGTGACCCGACGAACGCCCTCCAGGTGAGCGGCGAGCAACTCATTGGCGCGGGCTTGGATACCGGCTGTGATCTCCGAACCGGCCGGGCCGCCGTCTGGCGGGTTGTACTTGAAGCCACCGTCGCGCGGGGGGTTGTGGCTTGGCGTGACGACGATCCCGTCGGCACGGCCGGGATCGGTCGCGGAGTGGCCCGCGTTGTGGCGCAGGATCGCGTGCGAGACGGCCGGGGTCGGGGTGAGTCCATCGCGGGAGTCGATGGCCACGGTGACACCGTGCGCGGCGAGCACCTCGAGCGCGGTCGCCCAGGCGGGCTGGCTCAGGGCGTGGCTGTCGCGGCCGAGGAAGAGAGGGCCGTTGATGCCCTGCTTCTTGCGGTACTCCACGATCGCCTGGGTGGTGGCCGCGATGTGGTCATCATTGAAGGCGTTGGCGAATGCCGAGCCACGGTGCCCCGACGTACCGAACGCCACCCGCTGGCCAGGGTCGGCCACGTCCGGATGTCCGGTGTAGTACGCCGTGACGAGGGCGGCGATATCGACGAGGTCAAAATCCTGGGCCGGAGTACCAGCGCGCGGGTGCACGGTCATGGTCTCATCTTGCCGGGTCCGAATCAGAGCTCGCAGGCACATAGGCTCATCACGTGGCCGAACGCGACGCACCTGCGACCTCGCGCACCGGCGTACCCGTCGGCGGGGTAGGTCGGCGCGATGACGACAGGGTGATCTCCCGCGACGACGTGCCCGACCGTCGCTTTGTGCGAACTCGGGCCACTGCCCCCGGCCCGAGTGGGCCGCAGATGCTGCGCCACCTGAAGTTCATCCGCCGGGATCCGCTCGGTTTTCTGCAACGCATGACCGCGGAGTACGGGTCGGTCGTGCAATTCCCGATCCCGACTCCGCCGAGTTATCTCGTCTCCGATCCGGCCGCAGTACGACGTGTGCTCGTTGATCGCGCGCGCGACTACGACAAGGCGACGGTGCAGTACCGGTCGCTGTCGATGGTGACCGGTGAGGGGTTGCTCACGACGTCGGGCCAGGTGTGGCGACGGCAGCGCCGCATGGTCCAGCCAGCCTTCCACCGGTCCGGGCTGGAAGCGGTCGTCGGCCACGCGGGAGACGGGGCGTCGGCGTTGCTGGCGCGCTGGGGCGACGTTGGTCGCGGCGCGGTCATTGATGTCGACGAGTCGATGATGCGCGTGGCCCTGGAGACTGTGGGCGCGTCTCTTTTCGGGACGGACCTGTCTGCGGATGCGGATCGTCTGGCACGGGCCACATTGGAGGCGCTCGATGTGGTCGTGGCCTCGGCGCAGGTCCCGGTGCGGCTGCCGTCCTGGACTCCGTCGCAGCGGCGACTGCATTCCTCGCTGGCCGATCTCGATGGCGCGGTGGATCACATGATTGAGGCCCGCCTTGCCGATCCGCGGCCGCCGGTGGACCTGTTGGGCATGTTGCTTGCTGCTATGGCGGGCGAAGATCCGATCCCGCGGCGCGAGGTGCGCGATGAAGTCGTTGCCTTCATGGTGGCCGGACACGAGACCGCCGCGAGTGCACTGACCTGGGCGATGTGGTTGCTCGCCGGTGATGAGGCTGCGCAGGACCGAGCGGCAACTGAGGCGGCGTCAGTGCTCGGTGGGGCGGTGCCGACGTATGACGATCTGGAGCGACTGCCGTATCTGCGTGCGGTCATCGATGAGGCGATGCGGCTATACCCGCCGGTGTGGCTGGTGAGTCGGCAGGCGTTGACCGACGATGTGCTCGGCGGCCGGGAGATCCCGGCAGGCTCGCTCGTCATCATGACGCCCTACATCGCGCAGCGGGACGGCGCGGTGTGGTCGGAGCCGACCCTGTTCAACCCCGAACGCTTCGCCGGTGGTCGGGGAGCTGCACCGGGGCGCGGCGGCCGCGCACAGGCTGATGCCGAGTACTGGCCCTTCGGCCTCGGCCCGCGCATGTGCATCGGCAAGGACTTCGCCTATGTGGAAGCCATCACGGTGCTCGCGGTGCTGCTCCAGCGAGTGCGGGTTTCGCGGGTCCCGGGGGAGCCGGCGCCGCGGGCGGTACCTCTGGTGACCTTGCGGCCCGCCGATGCCCTACCCCTGGTGATCCGGCCCCGCTGATGGAACCGCCGACGCATCTGCCGAAGGACGCGGTCAGCCGCCGCGGGTGACGTAGTCCACGAGGGCGGCGCGCTCCTCCTCAAGCGCCTCAAGGCGCGCCTTGACGATGTCGCCGATGCTGACGATGCCGACGAGTTTGCCATCGACGGATACTGGGAGATGCCGGAAGCGGCGTTCGGTCATCATGGCCATGGCGTCATCCACGGTGTCATCGGGGCCGATAGTGACGACGTTCGCCGACATGATCGCGCTCACCGACTTCGGGCGTACGCCCCCGGAACGGCCGGCATCAGGGTCTGCTGCCATCGCGCGGACGACATCCCGCTCAGAGACGATGCCGTCGATGCTTTGCCCATCCGATGATGCGACGACGGCGCCGATCTTGTGATGGGCAAGTAGATAGATGAGTTCGGCCACGGTCGCGTCGGGCACGATCGTGACGGTGTCGGCTCCCTTGGCGGCCAGGATCGCTGAGATCTTCATGGCATGCACCTCCACCGCCATGGTGACTCGCCGATATTTGGCTGGCAAGGGCCGTGATGGAATCAGGATGTGCGACTTCAGACTTTGCGACTTGAGTTGATCGCTGCGCAGCGATCGGACTGGGCCGCCCAGCTCTCGCAGGAGCCCCCCGACGCCGCTGAGGGCTACCCCACGCTCGGCGACCT
>JAYNIC010000181.1:0-4633 GCA_038108715.1 Candidatus Nanopelagicales bacterium
GTTGGGTCCCTACGACTGGTGGGTGTCGGACGTCAATAGTCCGGCGTACAACACGATGCAGACGTGCGCCCCAGGCACGTGCAAGTTCTCGACGTCATCCTCCGAGCATGTGTCGACCATCAGCCTGTACAACTACGCCCTGGTCATTGACTACAACCGCAATCCGGTTGTGCCGGGTGCGGGCTCAGCATTCTTCCTGCACATCAGTGCGGGCGAGCCGACCCAAGGATGCGTATCGGTGTCGCGATCGACCATGCGCAAACTCCTCCGCTGGCTCAAACCGTCACAGGATCCGGTGATCAGCATCGGTGTCGGCGACAAGGCCTACGCACCACTCAGCTGAGGACGCGCCGCTTCACCCGACCACCGTGTCCCGGGTTCATCTCACCGTCGATCGATCCTTTGTCGGGACGCCGTCTGTGGAGCATGAGTCGCTACGGTGGGTCGATGCCGACGCCCGCCACCGCCGCGCCGACGCCCACCCCCGCCGAGCGAGCACGCACGCGCGCAGCGGTCATCTACGGCTCAGCCGGCACGGTAGTGGAGTGGTTCGACTACGGCCTCTACCTCTACCTCGTGCCGGTCATGTCGCCACTGTTCTTCCCCTCCGACGACGCGCTCATCTCTGCGATCGCCAGCCTCGGGGTCTTCGCGGCCGGCTCGATCATGCGCATCGCGGGGGGCGCTTTCTTCGGCAGCATCGGTGATCGACTGGGGCGTAAGCGTGCGCTCGTCCTGTCTATCCTCATGATGACCGCGCCCATGGGCCTCACCGCCTTCCTGCCGACGTACGTCGCCATCGGCATTGGCGCGCCGCTGCTCTTCACCGGGATGCGCCTCCTGCAGGGCTTCTCCGCCGGTGGGGAATACAGCGGCACGGTCGTCCAACTTGTCGAGCAGGCACCCACCGGACGTCGGGGATTCATCGCGTCCACGGCGGTTTTCACCTCCGGGATCGGCATCATTCTCGCCTCGGCGCTCGTGGCCGGACTCACCACGTGGACCTCGAGTGAGTTCATGTCCGACTGGGGCTGGCGCATCTGCTATCTCGTCGGTGGCGCCCTCGGCCTCTTTGCGCTCGTCATGCGCCGTCGCATGCCGGAGACCGAGGAGTTCGTCGAGGAGGAGAAGGCCGGAGATGTACCGAAGAAGCCGCTGCGCTACGCCCTTCGCCACCTGCCCAAGCAGGTTCTCGTGGCCGCACTCCTTGCCGGCTACGGCGGCATCCTCTACTACGTCGTTCTCGGATTCGTCCCGACGATCTTGGACTCCTTCAGTGAGATCCAGTCCGATGAGGCGTTGTGGGTGGTCACCGGCATGACCATCATCTACGCCATCGCAACACCCGCATTCGGCTGGCTATCCGACCGCTATGGGCGTACGCGTACCCTCCTGGCCGGCGCCATCGGATTCCTCATCCTCAGCCTGCCTATGCTCTGGCTCATGACGCACGAAGGACTCCTGGTCGTGATGGCCGGCGGACTCGTGCTACTCGTCCTCCTGATGCTCTACACCGGGCCGGTCGTCGCTGCAATCGGCGAGCAATTCCCCTCCCGCGCGCGCTACTCCGCCCTGGCGGTCGGCTACAACCTCGGGACGGCAATCCTCGGTGGCACCGCGCCCCTCATTGCGGCGCTGCTCATCGAGTGGTTTGACTCACCCGTCGCTTCCGGCCTGCTGCTCGTGGTCGCCTCCGCCATCGCCATCCCACTGCTGTGGCGAATGAGAGACCGTCGGCACATGAGCATGGAGGAGATCAACGCGGAGTTCGCCGCGGTGAACCGGTGAACGCCGCACTGGAGTCACGGACCCGAGCTTTCACCTGGTTGGCCTGCGCATCGGCCCTCGCGGGCATCTGCCTGTACGTCGTCTTCATTCGCACACCCATTGGTCAGCGCTGGGATGACCGCGCCTACCTCGGCAGCCTGCTGGCCAACCTCAAAGCGCAACAGCGCGTCACGGCAATCCTGCATGAGATCAGCATCTCCACGCTCGTCTTCATGGTGATTCTGCTGCTCGTCATTGGCCTGCTGCGCAAGCGCCTAGCGACGGCCATCCTCACGGCGATCGCCTTCGGTGGAGCCGTCCTGAGCGCCGAAGTGCTCAAGCGCGTGCTCCATCGGCCCGACCTCGCACCGGACATGAACTCGCTCGTCAACGAAACCAACATCGATACCTACCCGAGCGGACACGCAACGATAGCGATCTCTTTCGCCCTTGGCTTGCTGATGGTGTCGTCTCTACGTGCGCGACTGGCAACCGCCGCACTCGGGATGCTGTGGGCCGCCTGGATCTCGATGGCCGCCCTGGTCGCCGGCTGGCACCGGCCTAGCGATGTCGCTGGCGGCATTGCTCTCGGCACATGCTGGATGGCGGGTGCTGCAGCACTCGCCACGCGGCGACATGGACGCCTAGGCGCCCCGACCGGCGACATCCGCTGGCTTCCGGCGGCAGCTGGGGGCGCGCTCCTCCTCGCCCTTGGTGTCCTCACCTTCTGGATCTCGCGCGGCGATCCCACCCAGATTCCCGTGACCGGCGGGCTACCGGCCTTCATTCTTGGGCAAGCCTCGATCGGCGCGCTGGCCGTCTGTGCTGTCGCCCTGTTCGCCTACCTCCTGCGAGGGCTATCGTTCGACAGCACGACGGACACTCACGCGGCCGCAACCGCAGGGACCTAAGGAACACCATGGCGGAACATCGATTCTTCGACGATGAGGGCTTTGAGTTCATGGCGCTCATCACTCTGGGCTCAGCCCCCTACCGACTCTCCGAGGCCGGTGAGGTCTACGCGACCACGGACAAGATCACCAACGCGGACGCCGACTCCTGGTTCGACGAGTGGATGGCCACCGCTCGTCGCGTTCGCCATATCGCCGAGGAGGCGGAGAAGGCCGGCCACCTCGCCTCGGCGCGCGATGCCTACCTGCGCGCCGCGAACTATTCGGCCTCGGCGTTCTTCTACGTCCTCGCCACCAAGGATCCCGGACGCGAGTTGGCTACATGGCGCTGGCATCGCGAGTGCTTCGACCACGCCATGCGCCTGTGGCCCACTCCGGTCGAACACATTTCGATCCCGTACGAGGGCACCCACCTCCACGGCTACTTCTGGTCCGCGGGGCCTGAACGCCGGCCCACCATCATCCTCAACAACGGCTCGGACGGCCCGGTCAGCGACATGCTGGAGATGGGCGCCGTTGATGCCCTCGCCCGCGGCTACCACGCCGTGACGTTCGACGGTCCCGGCCAGGGCCGCGCGTTGTACGAGCAGAAGATGTACTTCCGCTACGACTGGGAGGCCGTCATCACCCCGGTGGTCGACTTCCTTCTCAAGCGACACGACGTCGACCCCGATCGCATCGTGCTCACCGGCAATAGCCAGGGTGGTTACTGGGTTCCGCGAGCGGCGGCGTTCGAACGTCGACTGGCGGCGATCGTGGCCGATCCCGGCGTCGTCGACGTGCGGACGTCGTGGACCGGCAAGCTCCCCCCGCAGATGCTGCAACTCCTCGATGCCGGAGAGGATGCTCAATTCGACCAGATCATGACCGGGATTGAGGACGCGAGCAGTGAGGTGCGCACCAGCCTGGACAAGCGCATTGAGCCCTACGGGCTCTCCACGCTCTCCGCCGTACTCCACGAGCTCGACAAATGGAACCTCACCGATGTCGCGGGCCAGATCACCTGCCCGGTGCTCATCACCAATCCCGAGGATGAGCAGTTCTGGCCCGGCCAGTCCCAGCAACTGTTCGACCTCATCAAGGCCGACGGCAAGACCCTCGTGGATTTCACGGCTGCCGAGGGGGCGAACTGGCACTGCGAGCCGATGGCCCCGCAGGTGAGGGGGCAGCGCATCTTCGACTGGATCGACGACGTCCTGGAGCGCTAGTCCGCATCAGCGGTGCGGGGTGACCTCGACGTAGGTGTCATGGAAGTACGCCGACCCGCGGTCACCTCGACCCACGGCGGCATTGGTGAGCGCATTCACCGAGCGACCCTGCGGAGTGGAGTCGTTCCACCAGCCGAAGGGAATTGCGACCAGTCCCGGTTGAAGTTGATCGCTGATCTGTGCGGTGAGGGTGAGTTCACCGCGCTCATTGCGCACGTCGACCAGGTCACCGGTGCGAATCCCGCGGGCCCCCGCATCCTCCGCGTGCATCTGAAGCATCGGCTCACCGGCCGGGGGTAGGTGGTCGGCGAACCCGCCGTAGTGCGAGTTGAGGAAGGTGCGCACCTGCTTGCGCGAGATCAGCGCGAGCGGATAACGGGCGTCCACCTGTCGATCGTGCGCCGCCAGGGCTGGCTCGTCATCCAGGTGTCCAAGGCGTATGCGCTCGGTGGTCACCCCCGGAATCTCATCGACGTACAGGCGCGCTCCCTCGGGCACGGCCAGGCGTCGCCACCCTTGCTCGGCCAAGATCTCGTAGGTGATGTCCTCCAGCAGCGGGTGACCGCTCGCCAGCGCATCGCGAATGACCTGCTCGTCACTTCGGTAGAGCAACTCATCCTCGAGCCCCAACGCCGCTCCGATCCGTCGAGCGATCTCACTATTGGGCAGCGACTGTCCGCGCGGCACGATCGCCGGCTGGTTGAGGGCGAGATAGAGATGGCCCCAGGACGGCACGAGGTCGAGTTG
>JAYNIC010000182.1:0-4610 GCA_038108715.1 Candidatus Nanopelagicales bacterium
AGCCGATGCTCGCCCGTCACCTGGCCGAGGCCAGCGGGTCAGCCGAGGCGAAGCGTGCACTCGTCGAGCGGCTGCTGGCCGGTCAGGTCGGCCCCCATGCTCTTGAGGTGGTCAACTCCGCTGTCTCGGTCCGCTGGTCGGCCTCTGCTGACCTGGGTCGCTGCCTGGAGCGCGTCGCATCCTTGAGTCTGCTCGAGCAGGCAGACCGACTCCATGAGGCAGACAGCGTTGCCGAGCAACTGTTCCGATTCGGCCGCGTCCTTGATGAGCAGCCCCGACTCGCTGCCCTCCTCGGAGACTACTTCGCGCCGGCGCCGGGCCGTGTTGCCCTGCTCGATTCCCTCCTTGATGGCGCCAATGGGGTTAACCCCATCGCCCGGGCTCTACTGGCCCAGACCGTTGCCCTCCTGCATGGAGAGCGGGCCGACGAGGCGGTCCACCGCGTCGCGGAACTAGCGGTCGCACGGCAAGGGGAGATCGTCGCCCTCGTCGGCGCTGCGGCTCCCCTCTCGGAGTCTCAGCGCGCTCGTCTCACGCAGATCCTGGCCCGTATCTACCGCCACCCTGTCTCCGTCCAGTTGACCGTGGACCCAGCCCTGCTGGGAGGACTGTCCATCACGGTGGGTGACGAAGTCATCGACGGAACCCTGTCATCTCGGCTGGCCGCAGCCGCGACGAGATTGCCCCACTAGCGGCGCCCGACCAGCCACCACAAGAAACGAAGGAAACGAAGGACCATGGCAGAGTTGACAATCTCCGCTCAGGACATCCAGGGCGCCATCGAGAATTACGTCTCCAGCCTCGAATTGGGCACCGGCCGCGAAGAGGTCGGGACCGTTATCGATGCGGGCGACGGCATCGCTCACATCGAAGGACTTCCCTCGGTGATGGCCCAGGAGTTGCTGGAATTCCCCGAGGGGGTCATGGGCATGGCCCTGAACCTCGATGAGCACAGCATTGGCGCCGTCATCCTCGGCAACTTCGAAAAGATCGAAGAGGGGCAGCCGGTCAAGCGGACCGGCGAGGTGTTGTCGGTACCCGTGGGAGATGAGTTCCTCGGTCGCGTGGTGAATCCGCTCGGTCAGCCCATCGATGGCCGCGGTGAGATTTCGGCAACGAGTCGACGCCCGCTGGAGCTCCAGGCTCCGTCGGTGGTTCAGCGCCAAAGCGTCCACGAGCCGCTGCAGACCGGCATCAAGGCCATCGACGCGATGACGCCCATCGGCCTTGGTCAGCGCCAGCTCATCATCGGCGACCGCAAGACCGGCAAGACCGCGGTCTGCGTCGACACGATCTTGAACCAGCGGCAGAACTGGGAGACCGGAGACCCGCTCAAGCAGGTGCGCTGTGTCTACGTCGCCATCGGCCAGAAGGGCACCACGATCGCCAGTGTGCGTCGCGCCCTCGAAGAGGGTGGCGCGATGGAGTACACCACGATCGTGGCAGCTCCGGCGTCGGATCCCGCAGGTTTCAAGTACCTGGCGCCCTACACCGGATCGGCCATCGGGCAGCAGTGGATGTACGAGGGCAAGCACGTCCTCATCGTTTTCGACGACCTCACCAAGCACGCGGAGGCCTACCGCGCGATCTCCCTCCTGCTGCGTCGGCCGCCGGGTCGCGAGGCGTACCCGGGCGACGTGTTCTATCTGCACTCTCGCCTCCTCGAACGTTGCGCCAAGCTGTCCGATGAGCTCGGTGGGGGATCGATGACGGGGCTTCCGATCATCGAAACCAAGGCGAACGACATTTCTGCCTTCATCCCGACCAACGTCATCTCGATCACCGACGGTCAGTGCTTCCTGGAGAGCGATCTGTTCAACCAGGGTGTGCGGCCCGCTATCAACGTCGGCGTGTCGGTGTCGCGCGTTGGCGGTGCTGCGCAGATCAAGGCCATGAAAGAGGTCGCGGGCTCGTTGCGCCTGGATCTGTCCCAGTACCGCGAACTGGAAGCCTTCGCAGCCTTTGCCTCCGACCTGGACGAAGTGTCGAAGGCCCAACTCGAGCGCGGCGCTCGCCTCGTCGAACTGCTCAAGCAACCGCAGTACAGCCCGATGCCGGTGGAGGACCAGGTCGTGGCCATCTGGCTGGGCACCCGAGGCCATCTGGACTCGGTTCCGGTCGCCGATGTCTCGCGTTTCGAGACGGAGTTCCTTGAGCACCTCAAGGCCTCGCGAGCGACGATCCTCGCGGACATCCGCCAGACCGACAAACTGTCCGATGAGACGGAGGCAGCACTGATCGAGGCTGTCGCAGACTTCAAGAAGGGCTTTGCCACATCAGACGGTACGTCGGTCATTCCTGACGAGCACGTAGCGGCTATGGATGAAGCCGATGAGGCCAAGGAAGCCGTCCAGGTCCGCAAGCCAGCCCCGAAGGCGAAGTAGAAGACAGCGCAATGGCAGCGACACTACGCGAACTGCGCGGGCGCATCCGCTCGGCCGAGTCGATCAAGAAGATCACGAAGGCCCAGGAGCTGATCGCCACATCGCGCATCGCCAAAGCACAGGCGAGAGTGGAATCCGCGCGGCCCTACGCGAGGGAGATCACCAACATGCTCTCGGAGCTCGCGGCGGAGGCGGCACTGGACCACCCCTTGTTGGTGCCCCGGGAGAACCCGCGGCGAGCGGGTGTCCTCGTGATCTCCTCCGATCGTGGCCTGTGCGGGGCCTACAACGCCAACGTCCTGCGTCGCTCCGAGGAACTGATGTCTCTGCTGCGCCAAGAGGGCAAGACGCCGGTCCTGTACGTCGTAGGCCGCAAGGCGCTGAGCTACTTCACGTTCCGAAACTGGACGATCAAGGAATCGTGGATCGGCGTCTCCGAGAAGCCGACCTATGGGCAGGCGCAAGAAATCGCCAACGTGCTCGTCGAAGCATTCCTTTCGGGAGCCGACGATGATGGAGACCAGCCCGGCGAGGACGGAATCCTCGGCGTCGACGAGCTGCACATCGTGTTCACGGAGTTCCGCTCCATGCTCTCGCAGTCGGCAGAGGCGCGCCGCATGGCGCCGATGGAGATCGAGTACTCCGAGGAGGCGGCCGGTCCGCGCACACTGTTCTCGTTTGAGCCGGATGCGGACGCCCTGTTTGATTCGTTGCTGCCTCGGTACATCGCCACTCGGATCTTCGCCTCGTTGCTGGAGTCGTCAGCCTCGGAGTCGGCGTCTCGGAGGCGGGCCATGAAGGCGGCATCAGACAACGCCGACGATCTCATCAAGGTCCTGACCTTGATGGCCAACAGCGAGCGTCAAGCACAGATCACCCAGGAAATCAGCGAAATTGTCGGCGGGGCCAACGCCCTGGCCGACTCGACCAAGTAATCACCGAAGAAAGCGACGAGGACCATGACCGCGATCCAAGAGTCGGACACCACTTCCACGAGCACCGGGGACTCGACCGGACGCGTCGTTCGCGTCACCGGCCCAGTCGTCGATGTCGAGTTTCCCCGTGGCTCAGTGCCGGAGTTGTTCAACGCCCTTAACGTGGACATCACCTACGGCCCCATGGCCAAGATGATCACGTTGGAGGTGGCTCAACATCTCGGCGACAGCCTCGTGCGCACCATCTCGATGCAGCCCACCGACGGGCTCGTACGTGGCGCTGAGGTCGTCGACACCGGTCACCCCATCACGGTGCCCGTGGGCGACGGGGTCAAGGGCCACGTGTGGAACTCACTCGGACAGTGCCTGGACGAACCGGGCTACGGCGCGACCTTCGAGCGCTGGCCGATCCACCGCGACCCGCCAGCCTTCGACGAGCTCGAGCCTCGCACGGAGATGCTGGAGACGGGCCTGAAGGTGGTCGACCTGCTGACCCCCTACGTCCGCGGTGGCAAGATCGCCCTCTTCGGTGGCGCGGGCGTCGGCAAGACGGTGCTCATTCAGGAGATGATCAACCGCATCGCCCGCAACTTCGGCGGCACCTCGGTGTTTGCCGGCGTCGGCGAGCGCACCCGCGAGGGCAATGACCTGTGGGTCGAGTTGACCGATGCAAACGTGCTCAAGGACACCGCGCTGGTCTTCGGCCAGATGGACGAACCCCCGGGCACACGTATGCGTGTCGCGCTGTCCGCTCTCACGATGGCGGAGTACTTCCGTGACGTGCAGAAGCAGGACGTGCTCCTCTTCGTCGACAACATCTTCCGCTTCACCCAGGCTGGATCGGAGGTCTCCACTCTCCTCGGTCGCATGCCGTCGGCAGTGGGCTACCAGCCGACCCTGGCCGACGAGATGGGCGAACTGCAGGAGCGCATCACATCAGTGGGTGGTCGCTCGATCACGTCCATGCAGGCCGTCTACGTGCCCGCTGACGACTACACCGACCCCGCTCCGGCGACGACCTTCGCGCACTTGGACGCGACCACAGAACTTTCCCGCAAGGTGTTCTCCAAGGGCATCTTCCCCGCAGTCGACCCGCTGGCTTCCAGCTCGACCATCTTGGACCCGGCGATCGTGGGCGAGGAGCACTACCGAGTCGCCCAAGAGGTCATCCGCATCCTGCAGCGCTACAAGGACCTCCAGGACATCATCGCCATCCTTGGTATCGACGAGTTGTCCGAAGAGGACAAGCAGCTCGTGGGCCGCGCTCGACGGATCGAGCGCTTCCTCAGCC
>JAYNIC010000183.1:0-4597 GCA_038108715.1 Candidatus Nanopelagicales bacterium
CTCACCGCCAGGAATCGGTCGTGCCCAAATCGTCCAACTCGGGTCCTTGAGTTGCTCACGAATCTGCGGCGTGGTGATGCCCTCCCAATCCCCGTAGTCCCACTCCAGGAGGTCATCGACGATGGCATCGGGTGTGAGCCCCGCCAACTCGGCAGTACGCCGCGCTCGCTCCAGCGGTGAGCAGAGAATCACGGCTGGGTTGAACTGCTTGAGTCGATCGACCAAGGTGCGTGCCCGGGCCTCGCCGTCCGAGGTGAGCGGGATGTCGGTGCGACCGGTATGCCGACCGTTGCGACTCCACTCGGTCTCACCGTGCCGGATCAGGATCAGTCGGCCGTGGGTCATGATGTCCTCCGTGCCTGATCGAGGGCGAAGCAGGCGACGGCGGTCGCCGCGGCCACGTTGAGCGAGTCCACTCCGCTGTGCATGGGGATCCTCGCGTGTCGAGCAGTAGCGCGCAATGCTGCAGGACTAGCTCCCGGCCCTTCGGAACCCATCCGGAGCGCCACCTGCTCCGGATTGACATGGGCGAGAACCTCATCGATGAGTTGTTCACCAGCTGGAGTGAGCACCACGAGCTCCCGAACCGCGGCAATCGACCGCAGATCATCGATCCACGATTCACTCCTAGCCCAGCGGGCCTGCAGGACGGCCCCCATCGATGACTTCACTGCTCGCCGATAGAGCGGATCGGCGCAACCTGGGGACAGCACCACGGCGTCGATCCCAAGGCCAATGGCCGATCGAATAGCGAGTCCGACATTGGTGGCATCGACGAGTTCCTCGAGCACCAGGATCGGACCCTCTTCCTCGAGCAGAGCGGCGACGGGGATCGACGGAGGACGGCGCACTGCCGCAAGGGCGCCACGATGCACGTGGAAACCCGCGATTTGCTCGAGCAAATCCTCGTCGGCGACGAGGACATCCCCGGACCAGTCGCCCAGAATGTCGACCAGACGCTCCAACCAACGAGGAGCCGTCAGCACCGACTCGACCCGAAGACCGGACCGAGCGGCGCGTTCTATAACGAGGTGACCCTCGGCAATGAAGAGGCCATGCTCCAGTTCCCACTGGCGCCGCAGATCAACCTCGGTCAACCGCGTGTACGGCGTCAGCCGTGGATCGTCCAGCGACTCGACCGGTTGCGTCGTCCAGCTCATCACGGCGCCGCGCTCCCCCGTCGCTTCTCCGCCTCCAGCAATTCCTCTCGATCCACGAGTCGTTCCAGACCGCGCACCGGTTGTGCCATTCGGGGATGATGCGCGAATCGTTCTCGATGGCGATCGAGGAACGCCCAATAACCTGCGGTTACCGGACATGCGCGTTCGCCCACCCGCACATCGGGGCGGTACTCACATCCGCGACAGAAGTCCGTCATTCGCTTGATGTAGGCGCCACCGGCGGCGTAGGGCTTGGTTGCCATGCGACCCCCATCGGCGTGTAGCGCCATGCCCACGACGTTCGCTGCCATGACCCATTCGTGACCGTCAACGAAAGCATCAGTGAACCAACGGGTGGTCGCTACCGGGTCGTAACCGCGCTGAAGGGCCCAATTGCCGAGAACCATCAGGCGAACGATGTGGTGTGTCCAGCCGTACGCGCTGACGTCCCCTAGGCCGACGCTCAGGCAGCGCGCCGACACTTCGCTGCCGGCGTTGAGATCGGCAAACCAGTCGGGTAGTTCAGCGTGCGCGTCGAGCGCGTTCGACTGGACGATGTAGTCGGGACCGAAGTGCCAGTACAGATGCCAGACGTAGTCCCGCCACCCGATGACTTGTCGGACGAACCCCTCCACACTGGACAAGGGCACCTTCTGCGCACTCCCGGCATCGAGCACCCGCTGCACCACCTCCACGGGATCGAGCAAACCCAGATTCATGGGTGCCGAGATCAGCGAGTGCGCCATCACCCAGTCGTCGGTGAGCGCCGCGTCCTCATAGGGCCCGAATGTCGCCAACCGGTGTTCGACGAAGTCCTCTAGTGCCGTCAGAGCCTCGGCGCGCGTCGCAGCAAATCGTCGCGGCCCATCCTGGCCAATAAAGGTGACGCCCTCCGCGGTCCAACGATCCAAATCCCGTCGGACTTCCGCATCGATGTCATCCTCCTGGGGTTGCCACACGGGCGGGAGTTCAAGGGTGCGAGCACCGCGAGGGGGTGGCAGACGATTGTCGTGATCGAAGTTCCAACGCCCACCTACCGGCTCGTCACCGTCCATCAAAATGCCCGTACGTTGTCGTACCTCCCGGTAGAAGTCCTCCATGCGCAGCCGCTTGCCGGAGCGACGGTTGGCCCACTCGACGAAGTCGGCCTCGCTGGTCACGAAACCGCGTGCGGGCAGCATGGGGATGCCGTGATGTCCGGCGAGGGCCCGCATGCCCCAACTCGTCGGGGCCACCATGTCGAGACGATCTGCCCACGCTGGCAGGACATCGGCCATGGACTCGGCCGCGACCAGGCTTGCCCGATTACCGAGCTCGGCTGCACGGTGTCGGATGGCCGACAGGATCAGATGCGCCTTCGCGCGATGCATCCGACGGCGAACGAAGGCCCGGCGTGATTCGATGAGCAGCACGTCGTTCACGTCCTCGTCGAGGAAGTGCGGCCCCAGCTGATCGGCGACCAGCCAGCGCGTCGTCAACGCTTCGCGCGAGCCGTCCATCGACCCTCGTGATGCTCGATTGTTAGGGGCAGCCCGTAGGCCGTCGACAGGATCTCGTCGGTAAGCACCTCGCTCACCGGTCCTTGCGCCACCGCACCGCCGCCTCGCAGCAACATGGCATGGGTCGTTCCCGGAGGGATCTCCTCCACGTGATGGGTCACCAGCACGGTGGTCGGTGCGAGCGGATCGGCGGCCATCGTGGCAAGACGGTGTACGAGTGCCTCGCGACCACCGAGGTCCAATCCGGCCGCGGGCTCGTCCAGCAACAGCAGTTCGGGGTCGGACATGAGTGCGCGAGCGATCTGGGTGCGCTTGCGCTCGCCATCGGACAACGAGGCGAAACGACGCTGGGCGAGATCCTCAATTCCGAGCAGCCCCAGCAGGCGATCGGCTCGGCGCTCGTCCGCTTCGTCGTACTCCTCACGCCATCGACCGGTCATGCCATAGGCGGCTGTCAGCACCACATCCCTGACCCGCTCCTGGCCCCGGATGGCTTCGGCCAGCCCGGCCCCGACCAAGCCGATCCGTGGCCGAAGCTCAAACACGTCGGTCAGTCCGATCAACTCACCGAGGACCTCGACCTCGCCAGCGGTGGGGTGAAGCTGCGTCCCGGCCACGCCCAGAAGTGTCGATTTTCCGGCACCGTTGGGTCCGAGCAACACCCAGTGTTCTTCGGGCCGCACGGCCCAGCGAATATCACGCAGGATCCAGGAGGTCCCCCGGCGAACGCCAACGCCGCGCATGGCCAGGACGTCGCTCACTTGGACAACCTATCCCCGGTAGCGTCAGCGGATGCTCTCAGACATGCGCCGGGGTGCCTTGGTTTCGGCCTGGCTCGGCGGAGTCCTGGCCGGCCGGCTCGCGCTCGATACGGCGCTCTCCCACCTCAGTCCTGTTGCCGGGGTGGGTTGGCCTGATCTGTTGACCGATGGACGCGCTATCGGCGCTCACGGCGTACGACTCTTCCTACCGCGGCCCGGCGATCCCCGCGGTCAACGCAGTCCCGACCCGGCCGCAGCAACGGCGGGGGCCGTTTTGGGTTGGATCGGCCCTGAAGGCATCGCGGCGTGGACGACCATCACCGACGAGGCCCCGTGGTCCGTGCGTCCCGCTCCCCCGGTCACGACGACCCTGCCCACGCCCGCGGACGCAGACCGGGACCTTCGAGCGGCGATCCTGCGGGCTGCCGATGATCTCGCCACCTTGGATCAGCACGTTGAGTCATCGGGCATGCGCACCGGGATCGCACGTGAGCTGACGGCATGGAGCGATGCGCCTTTGGACCCGGCCCGAGCCGCCTTGGCCGCTCGCGCCGTTCCGCTACTTCTGGCCAGCGTCTGCGCGCCCGAGGCGGGCGTCACCGCGCACGCCCAACGAGCGCGTCATGCGACGCTGATGGCATTGGACCCCGTGGTTCGAACCTGCGTGGAAGTGGCCTACTCGTGTCCGGATGCGACCGCCCCATAAACTGCCCAGGTGGACGGCACCCTCCTGGTCATCCTGAGCGGACGTGATCGTCCCGGTGTCACCGCTGCCTTTTTCGAGGCACTCCGCCATCACCGCACGTCGGTCCTCGACATTCAGCAATTGGTGGTGCGGGGCCGACTCGTGCTCGCCGTTCTGCTCGGAGTTTCATCGGATGACGTGGGAGACGTCCGCGCAGCCGCGCATGCTGTCGCGTCCCAGGTGGGCATGGAGATCGAGACCGTGCCCGGTGCTCAAGAGATACCTCGTGATCCCCTGCGGCGGCGCATCCATGTGACCGTGATGAGTCCGGATCTGCGACCCGGTCCGATCGCGGATCTGGCGCGAACCATGGCCGATAACGGTTGGAACATCGACCGCATCAGGCGGATCGCTGCCTATCCCGTGACCGCCGTGGTCTTCGAGGGCTCGGGAGAAGATGTCGAGGGGTTGCGCCGCACCCTCGCCGAATGC
>JAYNIC010000184.1:0-4585 GCA_038108715.1 Candidatus Nanopelagicales bacterium
CAGTCCGTAGCCCACAGCCACCGCCGCACAGTCACCACCGGTCAGGATTTCCAACACATCGACCGGAGTGGAGTTGGCGTAACCGCTCCCCGCCGGTGCACCGATGAGCAGACGGCTGCGGTCGTAGGCACCGGTTCGACGCAACTCCTCGAGCGCGAGATCGACACGCTCCTGCGGCGTCATCGCCGAATCGAATCCAACGAACACGCGTACGCCGATCGCCGTGGGTGGCCTTCCGCTCACCTGCTCGATGACGTCCCCGGGAACCGAACTATGCAGAAATCGTGCGCCCTCGCGACCCACGGTGCCGAACGGGACGACCGAACCCGGTCCCCCGCTCAACTCGACGGCGGTCGGCGGCTGCGCGACCCCCTCCTCGATTGCCCGTCCTGCTGGAGTGAGCCGGGCGCGGGCAAGCGAAAGCCCGCCGCGCACGAGTGCGATCCCCGCGACCGAACCGGCTGTGGCGATGGCGACGCGGCGGACGCGGACCGAGGGCGGCGGGGTTGAGGCACGCAATCCAGCGGCCCCGGCAACGACATAGGTCGTTCCCGCAGCGGCAGCCGTAAGCGAACCCACGACCGCGGGTCGGATCCGACCGGGCCACGCCATCAGCGTTGGCCGCGAAGCCGCGTAGGCACCTGCCGCGCCGGCACCCGCAGCGATGGCCAAGCGCATCAGGGTGCGAGAGGTCACGAGGTCAGACCAGGTCGGGGAAGAACAGGGCGATCTCGCGAGCCGCTGACTCCGGGGAGTCCGACCCGTGTGTGACGTTGAACTGTGTCTGTGTCGCCAGGTCGCCTCGGATCGTGCCGGGTGCCGCGTTGGCCGGGTTGGTCGCGCCCATCATGGCGCGCCAGGACAAGATCGCCTCGGGGCCTTCGATCACGGCCGCGACGAGTGGGCCGCCGGTGATGAAGGCGACGAGCTCACCGAAGAACGGCTTGTCGGCGTGTTCGGCGTAATGCGCCTCGGCTACCGCGGTCGGCACGGTGCGCAGGTCAAGGGCGACGATAGTGAAGCCCTTGCGCTCGATCCGACCGATCACCTCACCGATCAGTCCACGGGCGACGCCGTCGGGCTTGATGAGGACGAGGGTGCGCTCGCTCACGGGTTCTCCTGTCGTTGATTCGTCGAGCGTGCAGCCTATCCGGCGGCGGCGTCCGGATCCGCACCAGAGTCGACCTGTCGCCCCAGTTTGATCGCCACGCCCCAGAGGACTGCGAAAGTACCGCCCACGATGAACATCGCCGGCGCGAGAAAGCCGGTGCCGACGACGAGCGCCTGCAGAATCCAGCCGACTGGGATGGCCCAGGGACGCGTGACGTAGCGCGCCAGGATAACCAGTGCAAGGGCCAGGAGGACCCCGGCGGTGATCCCCACGGCGGGCGTGACGTTGATCGTGCCGACGACCACCACGACGGGGATAGCGAGGATGACGACGATCGCCTCGAGCGCCAGCACGGACGCGCCCAGCACTCTCATGAGCGACCCCGCAGCAGCAGTGTGCGCGCCTCGCCCGCGGTCACAACCGAGCCGGTCACGATCACACCCGAGGCGGCGTACGTGTCAGCCTCTTCCGCCAGCCGAATGCCCGCGTCCAGGGCGGCTGCCAGGTGCCTCTCGGTGATCACGCGCTCGGGACCGAAAACCTGTATGGCGACGGTCGCGAGATCGTCGACCGGCAGAGCTCGCGGAGAGGCATTTTGCGTAATGACCACCTCGTCCAGCACCGGTTCCAGGCTTTGCAGCAGTCCACGCGCGTCCTTGTCCGCCAAGACCGCGACCACGCCCACGACATGGGTGAAGGCGAATGCCTCACCGAGAGCCTGCGCGAGGGCGGCGGCACCGGCCGGGTTGTGGGCAGCGTCGACCAGGACGGTCGGCCCGCGACGGACTACCTCAAGTCGGCCGGGCGATGTGACCTCCGCGAATCCATCGCGCACGACGTCTCCATCGAGCGGCATGGCGCCGCCACCGACAAAAGCCTCCACCGCCGCGAGCGCGATAGCGGCGTTCTCCGCCTGGTGTTTGCCGAACAGCGGCACAAACACATCCTCATAGACGCCCGCAAGACCCTGCAGGGTGAGGAGTTGACCGCCGACTGCAATGCTCCGATCCGCCACCGCGAAGGAGGTTCCCTCCCACGCCGCGGGCACCCCCACCTCAGCGATCCTCGCGGCGAGAACCGGCGCGGCCTCCTGATCCTGTTCGGCAATGATGGCGAACGAGCCCGGCTTGATGATTCCGGCCTTTTCCGCCGCGATCTGCTCCAGCGTGTCACCGAGCATCTCCGCATGATCCATGTCGACCCGGGTCACGACCGCGACCTGGGGATCGCACACCGACGTGGCGTCCCAACTGCCACCAAGGCCCACCTCAACGACCGCCACATCCACCGGCGCGTCCGCGAAGGCGGCGAGCGCGATCGCGGTCATGGTCTCGAAGAAGGTGACCGGCGTACCCCCCTCGGCGTCCGCTCGGGCGTCAACCGCCGCGATGAAGGGGGCAACATCCCCGGCGGCTTGGACGAAATCCTCCACGGTGATGAGTTCGCCGTCGATCTCGATCCGCTCGCGCATATCGGCGAGGTGCGGGCTGGTATACAGGCCGGTGCGCAACCCGAGGGCACGCAACAGACTCGCGATCATCCGAGCCGTCGATGACTTCCCGTTGGTCCCGGCAACCTGGATGACCGGGTAGGCCCGCTGCGGCTCGCCCAGGAGGTCCATGACCGCGGTGATGCGCGTCAGGGATGGCTCGATGGCGTTCTCCGGCCACCTGCCGAGCAGTTGCTCGGTGATACGCGCGTAGTCGCTGGGTGTCCGCTCGCCGGTCTCGTCCGCCTCCGCCACGGCCGCCACACTAGCCGCCTCCTAGGATGGGCGCCCATGAGCGCTCGCCTTCCCGACAAGCCCACCATCGACGGCATCGAGCAGCGGTGGGTGGAGGTATGGGAGGACGACGGCACCTACCGCTTCGATCGGACCCGGCCCCGCGACGAGGTGTACTCGATCGATACACCACCGCCGACCGTCAGCGGTTCGCTGCATGTCGGACACGTGTTCTCGTACACGCACACGGACTGCATCGCGCGCTTCAAGCGAATGCGCGGCTACACCGTCTTCTACCCCATGGGGTGGGACGACAACGGCCTGCCGACCGAGCGGCGCGTCCAGAACTACTTCGGTGTCCGATGTGAGCCATCGCTGCCCTACGACCCTGACTTCACCCCTCCCTCGGACCCGGACCCCAAGAAGCAGGTCCCGATCTCGCGGCGAAACTTCGTCGAACTCTGCGAGCAACTCACAGTGGAGGATGAAAAGGCTTTCGAGGAACTCTGGCGACGACTCGGTCTTTCTATCGACTGGACGCAGACCTACCAGACCATCGATGCCAACGCCCGCGCCGTCTCGCAGCGTGCTTTCCTGCTCAACCTTGACCGCGGCGAGGCCTACCAGGCCGAGGCCCCGACACTGTGGGACGTCACCTTCCGCACTGCCGTAGCCCAGGCCGAACTCGAGGACCGCGAACGTCCCGGTGCCTACCATCGAATCGGATTCCCGCGGGCCGACGGCGGCGACCCTGTCTACATCGAAACCACCCGTCCCGAACTCATCCCCGCGTGCGTAGCACTGGTCGCACATCCCGATGACGAGCGCTACCAACCGCTCTTCGGCACGACGGTTCGCTCGCCGCTGTTCGGCGTTGAGGTCCCTGTCGTGGCGCACGGTCTCGCCGACCCGGAAAAGGGCTCCGGCATCGCGATGATCTGTACCTTCGGTGATCTGACAGACGTGACCTGGTGGCGCGAGTTGCAGTTGCCGACTCGCCCGATCATCGGATGGGACGGGCGAATTCTTGCCGAGACTCCGGATTGGATTGAGTCCGAGACGGGCCAGAAGACGTACTCCGCCATGGCCGGCAAGACCACCTTCTCCGCCAAGGAAGCCATCGTGGACCTGCTGCGCGAGAGCGGCGACATGGTGGGCGAGCCGCGCGAGATCACGCACGCGGTCAAGTTCTTCGAGAAGGGTGAGCGCCCACTGGAGATCGTCACGACTCGGCAGTGGTACCTCACCAACGGTGGGCGCGGTCAGGAACTACGCACCGAGCTCCTCGAGCGCGGCGCACAGTTGCACTGGCACCCGGCTCACATGCAGGTGCGCTACGACAATTGGGTTGAAGGACTCAACGGCGACTGGCTGGTGTCCCGGCAGCGCTTCTTCGGCGTCCCGATCCCGCTGTGGTACCCCCTTGATGACGACGGCAATCCGAACTACGACGCACCTATCGCTCCGGACGACGCGGATCTTCCCATCGATCCGAGCGCCGAGGCACCGCGCGGCTACACCGAGGATCAGCGCGGCAAGCCGGGCGGCTTCATCGGGGATCCGGATGTCATGGACACCTGGGCCACCTCCTCGCTGAGCCCGCAGATCGCCGGCGGCTGGAGTCGCGATGAGGATCTGTGGTCACGCGTCTTCCCGATGGATCTGCGGCCGCAGGCGCACGAGATCATCCGCACCTGGCTCTTCTCCACCGTGGTGCGCAGCCACCTGGAATTCGACCGGTTGCCCTGGAG
>JAYNIC010000185.1:0-3022 GCA_038108715.1 Candidatus Nanopelagicales bacterium
GAAAATCTCGATGTTCTGCAACGTGCCGGTGAAGGCCGTCCTCGCCGCCGAGGATCGCACCTTCTACGAGCACGGGGGCTTCTCCCCTCTCGGCATCGGTCGCGCGGTCGTCAACAACGTGCAGGGTGGCTCCCTGCAGGGCGGCTCGACCATCACCCAGCAGTACGCCAAGAATGCGTACCTGACCTCGGAGCGATCGTTCACGCGCAAGATGCGGGAGTTGGTCCTGTCGGTCAAACTCGAGTCGACGGTGAGCAAGGACGAGATCCTGCAGGACTACCTCAACACCATCTACTTTGGTCGCGGTGCCTACGGCATCGAGGCAGCCTCGCTCGCCTACTTCGGAACCTCAGCGGTGAACCTCGACTACACGCAGGGCGCGGTCCTCGCCGCCCTCATCAAGGCGCCGAGCTACTACGCCGATGACCGCAAGGAACTCAAGGCGCGCTGGACATGGGTCCTGGACTCCATGCTGGACGCGGGCTGGATCACCCCGGCCCAGTACGCCGATGCGTCGTTCCCCAAGATCCGCAAGCCCACCGGAGGCAATCGCCTCGGTGGACAGGTCGGCTACCTCCTCGAGGCGGTGAAGGCAGATCTGCGAGCACTTGGCTATACCGATCAGGAAATCGAGGGCGGCGGCCTGCACATCGTTACCACCTTCGACGCGACGGCCCAGGCGGCGGCAGAGGCCGCGGTCGCGCAGGTCGGACCCACGGAGGGCACCGAGGGTCTGCGCATCGGGCTCGTGGCGTTGCGTCCCGGCACGGGCGAGGTCATCGCGATGTATGGGGGCCCGGATTACGTGACCGATCCCATCAACAATGCGACGAGACCCTTCGCGCAGGCTGGCTCGACGTTCAAGCCGTTTGCGTTGACCGCCGCGGTCGAGCAGGGCATCGGTCTGGACTCGATGTGGGACGGCAACTCGCCGCGGGATTTCAATGGCTACGAGGTGCACAACTACGGCGACAACTCCTTTGGCGAGGTGGATTTGCGCACCGCCACCGCTGCATCGATCAACACGGCGTATGTCGCTGTCGAGGACCAGGTCGGCGTCGATGCTGTCGCGGACGCGGCCTACCGGCTGGGCTTGCCGATGGACACCCCGGGACAGTCACCCGATGGCCTCGACCTCACCTTCGTCCTGGGTACGGCGTCCCCGTCAGGGATCAGCATGGCGTCGTCTTACGCGACCCTCGCGGCGCGTGGACAGCGGACGCCGTGGACGACGGTCAAGCAGGTGTTGGGAACGAATGGCGGTCTGCAATATGAGTGGGACCCGTCGCCTGAGCAGGTGGTCGGCAGTGACGTTGCCGACACGGTGACCTCGGCGTTGCAGTCGGTCATCGCGGGCGGCACCGCGACCGGGGCACAGGCCCTGGGCCGTCCGGTCGCCGGCAAGACCGGGACGAGCAACGACAATAAGTCCCTGTGGTTCGTCGGCTACACCCCACAGTTGTCCGCGGCCGTGCTCATGGCCAAAGAAGATTCCGATGGCGTCCCGGTACCGCTCGATGACATCGGCGGGGGCGCCCCTGCCTACGGTGGTGGTGGGTACCCCGTCGCGATCTGGACGGCGTTCATGGAGGCTGCCCTCGCCGGTCAGCCACTGGCGGAGTTCGTGGGACCGCCGGTGACGCCGAGCCCGGCGCCGACGTCGCAGTCACCGACGCCGTCGCCGACCACTGAGTCGCCCACTCCAACGCCGGAGCCGACGCCGACCCCGGAGCCCAGCCCCGAGCCCACCCCGACCCCGGAGCCGACGCCGTCGCCAGAGCCCACGCCGAGCCCGGACCCACCCACACCAGAGCCGGACCCGTCCTTCGCCGGAGACCCGGCGTGAGCCGATGGGCACAAGGTGGAACGTCTAGCCTGTGCCATGAGGACCCGCCCCGCACGGAGGAATCGACCATGGCCCCCATCACCATCACCGAGCCCATCTGGATGCACAAGCCGGACAAGCACGACTACCCGGCGGCGGCCAACTACCTAAGCCTCATTGCCGATGCGCACATCGTCGACAAGATGGTGCGCGACCTAAAGAAGGCCCCCATCGTGACCTTCCATGCAAAGGACCTCATCCGCGCCTCGCGGCTGCCGCTGTTGGCGATGGATGACTTCCACGTCCGGCAGGACATCATCAAGGTCGTTGCCGGCATCAAGCTCTCGCCGGTATTGCTCGTCCGCGGTGGCATCGAACTCGATCTCCCACTCACCATCGCCGACGGATATCACCGAGTCTGTGCGAGCTATCACATTGCGGACGACACCAACATTCCCGCGCGCATCATCGATCTGCCGAGTGAGTTGAGGAAAGTCGTCGGTGAACTCTCAAAGTCCACGAAGAAGTAGCGGATTGACACAGCCAGTCGATATGTCTGACATCGTCGTCCCGTCCAGGGAAACCTCCGCCGCACGTGAGTCGTCGTGGTTCATCGGCGGTCCCGTGGGTCGCTTCGCGCGGATCGGCGGATCCGGTTGGTGGACACCGATCCGTGCGCTGATCGTCCTCGCGGCAGCGGCGTACCTGGTCGGTGGACTGCTGGATGTGCCGTGCATGTCCAACGGGTGGTTTGCCCCGGACGTCTATGAGCACCTGTGCTACTCCGACATCCCGCCGCTGTATCTGCAGCGAGGATTCGTCGATGGAGTCTTCCCGTATCTCCAGGCGCCGCCGGGCGGCCAATACCTCGAGTACCCCGTGCTCACGGGCGCGTTCATTCAGGTCGCTGCCTGGATCACCGCGTTGGTCATCGTCATCGTGCCGCCGTCGAGTCCGTATCTGACGTTCTTCACCGTCAACGCGATCCTGCTCTTCCCCTTCTTCGTCCTCACCGTTGTGGCGGCCGCGCGCTACGTGAAGGGTCGACCGTGGGACGCGGCGTTGATCGCGCTGGCACCCTCGATCATCCTGGCCGGCCTGATCAACTGGGATCTCATCCCCATCGGACTGTCGATGGCGGCTCTGCGGCTGTGGTCGCCTCGTCGGCGGGGGTGCGCAGGCGGGCTGCAGGGGGTG
>JAYNIC010000185.1:3032-4569 GCA_038108715.1 Candidatus Nanopelagicales bacterium
GTGAATATCCCCGTGATGATCGCCAACTTCGAGGGTTGGTCCTACTTCTACCGGTTCAGTGAATTGCGTGGCGTCGACTGGGGCTCGATTTGGTACGCCGTGACCCTTGCCGGACTTCCCGGCATTGATTCAGATCTGCTCAATGCCGTGGCCACGGGCACTTTCGTGGTGCTGTGCATCGCGATTGCCATCCTCATCCTCAAGGCACCCCGACGACCGCGTTTGGTGTCGGTCCTCTTCTTGGTGGTCGCCGCCTTCGTGATGACGAACAAGGTGTACTCACCGCAGTTCGCCATGTGGCTCGTCCCGCTAGCCGCCTTGGCGCGTCCGCGGTGGCGGGACTTCCTCATCTGGCAATCCGCCGAGGTGGCGTACTTCCTTGCCATCTGGTGGCACCTTGCGGCGTACGGACTCGAAGATGCCAAGGGGATGACCCCCGAGTGGTACGCCTTCTTCATCTTCCTCCGCGTCATCGTCACCGCCTGGTATGCGGGCATGGTGGTGCGCGACATCCTGCATCCGCAGGACGACCCGGTGCGTTCCGATGGGCGTGCGGCCGACGCCGATGACCCCGGTGGAGGTTGCTTGGATGGTGCGCCGGACGTGGTTGCGTGGACGCGCAAGGGCGCGTCTCGCGGCGGCGATGATCCTGTCGGCTACAAATCCTTGGCGTAGAGCAGCAGCGTGAAGGTCACTGTTGGGTCGAGCCGCGATGGGAAGGTGAAGTCTCGCGCGGGCACGTGCCGGTAGCCCAGATGCTCGTACAGCCCCTGGGCTCTCGGGTTGGTGTGGATGACCCGCAAGACAAGCCGCGGTGCGCCCGCCATGCGGGCCCGCTCCTCCACAGCTGCGATGAGGCGCTGACCGAGGCCGCGGCCCCAGAAGTCCGGATCGACGGCGAGGTAGCGGAACTCCCACTCAGCCGGCTCGGTTGCCTCTGCCATGACATGTCCGTGCGGCAGCGCCGTAATTGCGGCGACGACTCGGTCTGTGTGTGCATCGGCGATGACCAGGGTCTGGTCAATACGGGGGTGCACATCTCGGAGCACTTCGACGTAGGGGCTGTCGGGCGAGAGGTGCCCCCCACTGATGTAGGCCTGAGCGGTGAGTTCGCCCAGGATCTCAACGTCACCTAATTGGGCCGGTCGCAGCTCTAGGTCCTCGTCGGGCATGTCCAACATCGACTCATACGTCGATATCGACGACGACCGGAGCGTGATCGCTCGGCCCCTTGCCCTTGCGGGCCTCGCGGTCGACGTAGGCATCGCGCACACGATCGACGAAGGGCGCATTGGCGTAGACCAGGTCGATCCGCATGCCCATCCCCTTGTGGAAGGCGCCATTGCGGTAGTCCCAGAAGGTGTAGGGCTCGCCTTTGAGCGCCCGCGGCATCACATCGCTCAGGCCCTCGGCGCGCAGGTCGGCGAGGGCCGCGCGCTCGGCGGGGGTGACGTGCGTGGAGTTGGCGAACAGTGAGATGTCCCAGACATCGGAGTCTTCCGGCGCGACGTTGTAGTCGCCGATGACGGCGTAGGGG
>JAYNIC010000186.1:0-4545 GCA_038108715.1 Candidatus Nanopelagicales bacterium
CGGGACAACGTGCACACCACCGGTGACGACTTCGGTGGGGATCACTCGGCTCTCGCGCCCGGCGATGGTGGCGAACATGCCCGCTTTGGGCCGCCCCTGAGCATCATCGAAGACCCCGTGGGTCAGGCAGAAGAACGCAGCCGCCTTGGGCGGCGCGATCCACCGTTGAGTGCTCGTGCGGTTGTCCGCTGCGGTATTGGCCGTCCGCAGGACCATGACATCGGATAGCTCAGACCACACGGGTTCGGCCTGGAGGTAGAAGTCAGGCGACGGCACGGGGTCGTGGCGAAGGTAGGGGAAGCGCAGGATCGAGCCGCCAGCGTCGTCGGGGTCCGCGGAGTTGCCCCCGAGGTCGACCCAGCGCATCCGCGCTTCGTAGTCGGTGGTCGAGAAGCGCAATGCCGGAAGGCGCGCACCGGCAGCCGGGGCGTCATAGTCGATCGTGCCGTGCATGCTCTTGATGAGGGCCTCGGCTTCATCAGCGGCAGTCGGCGAGGCAGGTTGATCGTTGGCATCCAGCGCCTTGCCAGGCTTGGGCAGTGACAAACTCCAGCCGTCCCACTGAGCGAGCGCCTCGCGGATACGCAATTTCTGCTCCGCCAGTTCGGCGGTGTCCTACGGATCGCCGGTCACGGCGACCTCGGTCCACCCCTCGTCGTCGCCGAGGTCGACTCCCTTCTGCGGGGAGGAACCCACGTAGGGAGTCAGGGTGCCGTGGCGGCGATGGAGGCTGTGCCAGGTGCCTTCGCCGACCTTCCGGATGTCGACTCGATAGCCCATGACGACGTCCTCGGCGTCCGTGAGGAGGTCGTCCAAACGGGTCAGTGCCTGCGACAAGTCGTTGGCCCGCTGCATCCGACCTTGCCAACGCTGCGCCTCGTCGGGTCGCACGATCTCCACCCCGGCGGAGTGCCGGGCCGGGATGCCCTCGCGGTCCGGAGTGCCAAAGGTCTCGCGGTTCTCGGTGAAGATGCGCGCCAGGCCCGAGGCGGATGTCTGCGTGGCCAGCGCCTCGCTCTCCACGTGGCTAGTGATCGCGCGCGCCGAGTTCAACTTCACGAAGCCGGAATCGTCCAGGCCGTCGGTCGCCGGCTTGGGCCGGAAGTACTTGTCCCCGAGCGTGGTGCGTACACGCGGGAACATCGTGGTGATGTCTAGGCCGAGGGCATCGGGGTTGTAGGGCGGCGGCCAATCGACCATGGCATAAACACGGGGGGTGCCGGTCTGCCGGCGAATGCGCGTGATGGGCACGCGGAGATCTACCAGAAGGCCAAGGCGTCGCAGAAGATTCGGATGCGACTGCAGCAAAGACACGACCGCGTGGAAATCCAGGTCGGGCCACTGCGTCTTGGTGACCTTCTGCGCCAAGGCGCTGGGGCGCAGCATTCTTTGCAGCATCGCGATGGATCGCGCAGTGCCCTCCGCTCCCGGAGCAGGGGTGGTGAGCACCCCGTTGGTCGCCAGCACCTGGTCGATCTCGAGGGCAAACTTCGCATGCCGGGCAGCGTCAATCACGAAGCCGTCCATGGGCAACTTCGCGTACACGCCGTTGTCCGAGACCAACTCGCGGGTGCGCGGCCGTACCTCCGGGGAACTCCCGAGGATGGCACCCTGCAAAACCTCAAGGTCCTCGTCGACACGACCAGCGGGATAGCTCAGCAGTTGAGCATCGCCCAGATTGCGGAAGACGAAGGGATCCACCGGCATGTCGTCGGGGAATATCGTGGCGAAGAGCTCCGGATCAGGGTCGGGTGAGATGCGGATCGCATCGAGGTAGTCCTCCTGTGAGTCGTCCGCGCTCCACCGCAGGGTCAACTGCCAGGTGATGTCATCGACGATCTGCGGCCACCTACCGCCACGAAAATCCTGATAGCGGGAGAGCGGGAGGCGTCGTGGGTTGCCCTCCTCGCCGCCCAGTTGTGGCGAGATGAGCACCGAGGCGTAGAGGTCATTACCCTCACGCCGCGTCGGCAGCGCCGTGAAGAGAACCGTCTCGAGGATCATCCGAACGCTCCGCAGAACTCGGCCCAGGCCGGCTCGTCCCAGGCATCGGCAAAGGTCGCCGGATCGATCTCAGCGCTGGCTCGAGAGCCCAGGGCTCGACTGCCGGATCTCCCCGGGGGCTCGAGGTAGGTCGCATTGAGCGACCGCTGGACCTCGAAGGTCACCGACTTAGAGAAGAAGGCGACGCTGACGCGCAACGTGCACGTGGCAATGCCGTGCAGCTTCACGTAATCCGGCAGCTCGGCCGGCACGATCACCGACAGGCCGACGTAGACGTCGATGCTCGCGCTGGCAATACCGAGTACGTCGACATAGCCGTTGAGGCTGGCGAAGGCGGTCAGCGCGAGACCTTCATCGACACCACCGACCGGCGGCTCGAGAGCGCCAATCTGGAACTGGAAGCCGGCTCGCAGGGAGACACCACCACCCGCGACACCGAAGTCGACCTTGGCCTCGGCGGCGACGAAGCCAGCGATGTTGAGTCGCTCGATGCCATTAAGCCCCAGGGCATTCTCCAGCCACCCACCGCCACCGAGGCCCGTCACCGTCAGGGAGAACGGGTTGTCCGGCATCGACAGCAGGAAGCCGAAGCGCACCGGCCGGGACTCGAAGGGGATGGCCAACTGGGCGCCTACGCCTAGGCCAGAGATGGCAAAAGCGCCAAAGGCCAGCGTGGGGAGTTCGAAGAAGAAGCCTGCCTTCACGCCTGAGGAGTTCACGTCGATGATGAGCATGTCCCCGAAGGGCAGCAGTGACGCGAGCTTCTTCACCAGCGTGAGCAGGCCACTGAAATCGACCTCGCGGACCTTGACGTCGACATCGGCACCCTTGCCGCTCCCAGCGGTGAAGACGATGCGCTCGACGTCGACGTTGACGAACTCCAAACCGTCGACCGGGACGAGGTGGACGATGAAGTCGCTGAACTCACCACGGGCCGACCACGTCGCACTGCCCGACACCGTGGGAATCTCGGAGATGAGTTTGATCGCCAACCGCGCATTGTCGACCGTGAGCAGACCATTGCTCTGCAGGACGTCAGAATTGGAGTCGATCGTCATCGCCATAGTGACGATTGCTCGTTCGGTGTCGAGCCCGGTGTCGACGAACGTCGAATCGATGGACAGCGCCATCCCGGTCGGCTCGCCGTTCGCATCGACCGCGGCGTAGTCGTTGGGCAGGATGTCCGCGAGAGAAACTCCGCCGAGCAACTCCATCGCGGCAAAGGCCTCACCCGGTGTGACTCGACCATCGGCGGCCATGGCACGTACCGACTGAAGGTCGCCGTACACGTTGCCGATCTTGCGGCTCAGGCCCCCTACCGTGAGGTTCGGTGCCACGACACCGCCGGCCTTGGCCGCATCCATGAGGAGTTCGTTGGCCGCGTCCTCCGCCTTCTGCAGATACATCTGGCCGACGTTGGTCGCCTCATCGAGGGCGTTTTCGAGATATTCGCGCGGGTAGTTCAGTGCGGCGGTGACGGTCTCCTGGGCGATGCGGGCGGTGTCTTCGAGGAAGACCTGCGCTTCCTTGATGATGGGGAAGTTGTTGGGGTGATACTCCTCGAGCAGGTCCTCGATCTCGCCCTGAATCAGCCTGAGTTCTTCGTCGACCTGATTGGCGATGCCGAAGACGATCTCCTTGGTGGACTGGAGCGTGTTGGCCGACGCGACTGCCTCAGAGAGGACCTCCCCGTCATCAGAGGTCACCGAGTTGGCGAAGTTCTCGGCGTACGCGATTGCTGTGCCACCGAACTCAGCGACCTTGTCGCCGTACGGCACGTTGTCGTCGTAGTACTGGCGCAGTTGAGCAGAGCCCTCGTCGGTGAAGTTCGGGTCGGTGAGGTCGCCCAAGTTGAACCGACCGTCCGGGCGTCGTCGCGCGGCGGCGTTCGCGGTCGAAGGATCGGCGACCTTCTGCTGCGCGAAGAGCAGCGGCTGGCTGAAGGGCACCTCGTTGCCGTCAGGATCGATACCGACCAGATCGAACTGGAAGGCCTCGGATCCGTTGCGGGTGGCGACCTTGGGCGTGTAGACCCTGATCCCTTGCCACGCACCACGCATCGGCGCGGGATTGTTCGGGAGCACCAAGGGCGGGGTCTGCGTCGTCTTGCAGGTGACGACGCTGAAGAGGGCCGCGCGTTTGCCGGCATCGGTCGCAGTGCCTGTGCCCCCGAGGTCTACTTCCGGGTCGACCAATGCGATGGACAGTCGCTTCTCCCACACCGCGCGTATCGCACCACGCGAATCGGCGCGGAAGACGCGCACGCCCTCTTCGATCTGGGCGGCCTTGAAGCCCCACGGATAGAGGAACCCGCGTCGAACGACCTTGGCGTAGGTGTCACGCCCCTGCCAGATGCGGTGCTGCCACGACATCATCGAGGAGACGCCGGCCTCGTCCCAGGTGCCTTCAGCGACAAGCTGGCCGCCGAGCGGCGACAGGGCGACACGAGCTTTGATGGCGCGCGCCTGACCACCGACCTGCATGGCACCGGTGCGGGTGGTGAGGTTGACGATGTCCGCGCGATCGCGCGGCGTCGGAATC
>JAYNIC010000187.1:0-2459 GCA_038108715.1 Candidatus Nanopelagicales bacterium
CGACCGCGCGCGCGTCGTATCGGGTGCGGTCCAACGCCCGGAGTACGCCGGCGGCACTCAAGCAGGAGATCTCGTGCTCGCTGCTGCGGCCCCCGAAGATCACCAGCACGCGTAGCGGACGATCGGTCACGCCCGTGACGCTATCTGCTTCCATGGGGGCTAGGGTCACGCCATGCCGAAATGGTCTGTCGAGAGTTGGCTCGTGCACGGGGGGCGTCCACCGGTCCAGCCTGGCCAGCCACTCAACCAACCGATCGAGCCAGCATCGACGTACTACGCGGGAGCCGAGCCGGAGTACGCGCGTGACGGGACGCACGGCATGCAGGCCCTGGAAGCGGCCATCGGGCCACTCGAGGGCGGCACGGCGGTCTCGTTTGCCTCTGGAATGGCGGCCGCCGGAGCAATCATCGATCTGCTGCCCATGGGCGCCGTTGTCGTCGCTGCCCGTTTCACTTACACCGGCGTAGCCGTCCGTCTACGCGAGCTCGACGCCATAGGCCGGATCGTCCTGCGGCCGGTCGATATTGCGAACACCGCGGCAGTGGTGGAGGCCGCCGCCGGCGCCGATGCGATCTGGGTGGAGTCGCCGACTAACCCCATGCTGGAGGTCGCCGACATCCCGGCGATTAGCGCCGGCACCAACGCTCTCGTCGTTGTCGACAACACGTTCGCCACACCTCTCGGCCAGCGGCCGCTGGAGATGGGCGCAGACGTCGTCCTCCACAGCGCCACCAAGTCCATCGGAGGTCATTCGGACGGCCTGATGGGGCTTGCGGTGACGGCCGACACCGACCGGGCCGAAGCGTTGCGATTCCGTCGAACAATTCTGGGCGGTGCCCCCGGAGCGCTGGAGTGCTACCTGATCTTGCGTGGCCTGCGCACTTTGTCAGTCCGACATGAGCGCGCTCAGGCCAGCGCCCAGGTTCTCGCGGAGCGGCTGCACGGCCATCCCGGCGTCGCTCGGGTGCGCTACCCCGGCCTGCCCGGTGACCCCGGCCACGAACGTGCGCAGCGCCTCCTTGCGGGTCCCGGAACGATGCTGTCGATTGAAGTGGCCGGTGGCGCAGCTGCCGCGGATCAGGTGGCGCAGTCAACCCAGTTGTGGGTCCATGCCACGAGTTTGGGCGGGGTGGAGTCCCTCATCGAGCGTCGACGCCGTTGGCCGCTGGAGAATGCCGAAGTCCCGGAGAGCCTGCTGCGATTGTCGGTGGGTATCGAATCGGTAGAGGATCTGTGGAGCGACCTCTCCGGCGCGCTGGACCTCGTTTCCCGCTAGTGCAGGGAGGCCTCGGCCTTCGGCGACCGCGACATGAAGGCCCGCAACATGTGCGTGGGCCCCATCCCGTGATGCACCACCTGCACGACCTGCTCCGTGATCGGCATGTCCACGCCGTGCGACCGGGCAAGGTCCAGGATGGACTGGCAACTCTTCACGCCCTCGCAGGTCTGCTGCGTCGTGGCGATGGTCTCCGCGACGCTGAGCCCTCTACCGAGGTTGACCCCGAACGTGCGATTGCGCGACAGCGGCGACTGACAGGTGGCGATGAGGTCGCCGACACCAGCCAGGCCCTGGAAGGTCAGCGGATCGGCACCCAGAGCCATGCCGAGTCGCGCCATCTCCGCAAGACCGCGGGTGATGAGGGCGGCCTGCGAGTTCTCTCCGAACCCAGCACCGACGGCAATACCGTTGGCCAGGGCAATGACGTTCTTGACCGATCCACCGATCTCGACTCCGACGACGTCGGTGGTCCAGTAGGCGCGGAAATAGTCGGTCGTACACGCATCTTGCAGACGTCGGGCACTGTGCTCGTCTGAACACGCCACCGTGGTGGCCGCCGGCTGGCGCAGCGCAATCTCGCGGGCGAGGTTAGGTCCGGAGACCACCGCAACCTGGGAGGTAGGAACTTCGGCCACCTCCTCGATGACCTGACTCATCCGCATTGTCGTCCCGGCCTCAATGCCCTTCATCAGACTTACCAGGACGGCACCATCATCAATCTGATCGCGCCAGCGGCCGAGGTTGTCCCGCAGCGTCTGTGCCGGAACCGCGAGCACGACCAGTGGGGCACCGTCGAGCGCTTCCGCCGCATCGTCGGTCGCGCGTACGCCGTGCGGCAGCGGAATGCCATCGTGATAGCGACGATTGACGTGCTCTTCGGTGATTTCGCGCGCCGTCTCGGAGTCGCGGCTCCACATGACAACGTCACCGCCGGCATCGGCGAGGATCATCGCGAACGCCGTGCCCCAGGACCCCGAGCCCATGACGGCAACTCGACTCATGATTCCTCCTTGCGGATCTGGCGGAGCAGATCGGTGATGGCGGCCATGATGCGGTCGGTGGCCTCGTGCAAGGTGTCATTGTCCACCTCGCCGTTCCGATAGAGGTCATCGAGTTCGACCGGTGGGCCCACGATGACATGCATCGTCTTGCGCGGGAAGGCCTTGAACTCCTTGCGGTA
>JAYNIC010000187.1:2469-4538 GCA_038108715.1 Candidatus Nanopelagicales bacterium
GGGCCACAGATCAGGATCCTTGGTAATGGTGCCCTCGGGGTACACCAGCACGCATTCCCCGGCACGCGCGGCGTCAACCGCCGCCTGAACCGCCACGGCGGCGTCCTTGGTGCCGCGCACAACCGGGATCTGCCCGGCATTGCGCATGATCCAGCCGACGACGGGGGCTCGGAAGAGTGCGTCCTTGGCCAAGAACCTCGGCGGCCGGTCGTAGTCCCACAGGATGTGCGAGATGACGATCGGATCGAACCAGGAAATGTGGTTGGCCGCGACGACGATCCCCGAATCCACGTCTAAATTGTCGGCCCCACGCCAGTCACGCTTCGTGATGAGCCGCATCAGGGGGTGCAGGATGAACGCCGCAAATCGGAATGCGAAGCCCAGCCCATCCTGCTTGCGTACCCGCGCCACGATTCTCCCCTCGACTCGTGACCGAGTTTGTCAGGAAGATGCGCTCAGTGTCCTGATCTCGGTGGTCCCAAGCTCGAACGCCCACGCTTGTGCGGTTGGATGTCGGGGTGGCTGACCGATGGACCCTGCTCTTGCCGGTGCGGCTCACCGCTCCCAAGGGCCGACTCACCACATGGGAACCAGCGGAGCGCACTTCGCTGGCGGTTGCCATGGTCAGGGACGTCGTTCAGGTGGCGCAGTCAAGTACGCAGATCGCGGAAATCGTTCTCCTTGGCGACCCGCCGGCCGCTGCGGAATTGCCGGAACTGCCCTGTGTGCCGGACGCAGGACGCGGACTCAACGCCGAGGTCGCTGCGGCAGCGTTCGGACGCGCCCGTGTCGCGGTCTTGCTGCCCGACGTCCCGGCGATTGCGGTCGATCAGCTCGACCGGGCATTGGAAGTCGGGAGCCAATTCTCGCGTGCTTTCGTTGCCGACGCGGAAGGTGTCGGAACGACGCTGCTGATGACCCAGAGCGGTGACGCGCTCCACCCCGCCTTCGGCCCGCGATCGTGTGCGTCGCACGCGTCGAGTGGTGCCGTGCCGGTGCCGGACGAGCAGCCGGGCCAACTCGCCGGGCTGCGGCGCGACGTCGACGACGAGATCGGGCTGTGGGATGCGGGCCGCCTCGGCGTCGGGCCGCACACCCGCGCAGTGATCGAGCCGTTGCTCACCTGGAACGGCGAATAACGAAGGGGCCGGATCCCCGAGGATCCGACCCCTTCGCTACGTCGTACAGAAGTCCTACTTGCGCGCAGCGGCCTTCTTGGCGGGCGCCTTCTTGGCGGGAGCCTTCTTGGCAGCAGCCTTCTTCGCGGGAGCCCTCTTCGCGGCCGGCTTCGCGGCGGCCTTCTTGGCGGCCGGCTTCGCGGCGGCCTTCTTGGCTGGGGCGGCCATCTTCTTGGCACCCGAGACAACGGCCTTGAACTCAGCACCAGCGCGGAACTTCGGCAGCTTGGTGGCGCTGATCTTCACAGCTTCGCCGGTCTGCGGGTTGCGCCCCATGCGGGCGTTGCGCTGCGCGCGCTCGAAGACGCCAAAACCGCGCAGGGCAACCATAGCACCACCCGACACGGCGCGCTTGAGTTCGTTAAGGGTCGCCACGACGACGTCAGTCACGTCGCGCTTGCTGTGGCCGAGCTGCGTCGACACAGCCTCAATCAGATCTTGCTTGTTCACGTCAGTCCCCTCCGGAGGGAAGTCAGGCCGACCTCAGTCGGCGTAGCCGGTCCGGTGACCGGCGTTGAGTTCACCCTATTACGCCGCGGAGGGTGCTTTGACCACTGCCTCACCGGAGTGTCACGTGATCTAAATCTCGTTGACACTCAACGGGATCTGGGCCAACGGTCACATCCCGCGCCGTCAGCCGACGGTAGTCGGTTTGAACTCCGGTCGCGCATCCTCAAACTGCGAGATGAGGTTCTCGTTCTGCAGGGTGATACCGACGTCATCAAGGCCTTCCATGAGCCGCCAGCGAACATACGGATCCACCTCGAAGGACGCCGTCAGATCCCCCGCCGTGACCGTCTGTGCGTCAAGATCAACGGTCATCTGCACCGACGGATTCGCCTCGATCATCTCCCAGAGTTGCTCGATGACGGACTGATCGACGAGGGCGGT
>JAYNIC010000188.1:0-4536 GCA_038108715.1 Candidatus Nanopelagicales bacterium
GATGCCCCCGGCGTCCATAGTCCGCATGACCAGGGGCTCGGTCGCCACCTCGACGATGCGCACAGCCGGCAATTCCGGGGCCGGGCGCACGCCGAGGGCCCGAATCACCTGCTGCCGGGTATCCCGATCGTCGCTGTAGACAAGGACGGTCAGTTCCTGCGTGTCGGCCTCACCGGGCCCGTGGTCGGTCACGAGGCAAGGCTATCGGGGGGTCTGCGCCCCCAGCACGGTCCCCTCTGGCAGACTCAGCAACGTGGCGACTGCTTCCCCCAACGTGGCCCAGGCGTTCTCGCACACGCCGGCCAATCGACCCAACCCCGTGGCCATCGGCACGATCGTGTGGCTGTCCAGCGAGCTCATGTTCTTCGCGGGTCTCTTCGCGATGTACTTCACGCTCCGCGCGGTCAACCCCGATCTGTGGGCGGAGGAGACCTCGAAGCTCAATGTGCCCTTCGCGAGCGTCAACACGACGGTCCTCGTCCTGTCCTCCGTGACCTGCCAGCTAGGCGTGTTTGCGGTCGAGCGCGGCGACGTCAAGGGACTGCGACGCTGGTTCGTCATCACGTTCTTGATGGGCACCTTCTTCATCGCCGGCCAGGTGACGGAGTACGCCGAACTCGTGCACGAGGGCATCACACTTTCTGGCAACGCCTACGGTTCGGCGTTCTATCTGACCACGGGCTTCCACGGTCTCCACGTGACCGGCGGACTCATCGCCTTCCTGCTCGTCCTCGCGACGACCTTCGTCATCAAACGCTTCACCCACGATCAAGCCACACGCGCCATCGTCGTGTCCTACTACTGGCACTTCGTCGACGTCGTATGGATCGCACTGTTCTTCATGATCTACATCCTCAGGTAGTCATGGTTCGGCTCGGCTGCGTTCGATGACACTGGACAGGAAGGGAAGGGACGGCAGGTGAAGTCACTTGCGGCTCGGCGACGGAATCCCGTCGTGGCCACACTGCTGCTGCTTGTGGCGCTGATCGGAGTCGGCGGGGTGTACGCCGTCGCCACGTCGGCTGCGCCCGCAGAGGCCACCGCCAGCAACGATCAGACGGCCATCGACGAGGGCAAGCGTCTCTACCTCGAGGGCTGCTCCTCCTGCCACGGTCTCAATGCCGAAGGCACGAGCAATGGGCCGACCCTGATCGGAGTTGGCGCCGCAGCCGTCCACTTCCAAGTCTCCACCGGCCGCATGCCCATGGCGGCCCCCGGAGCTCAAGCCGGCGCCAAGCCTGCCGTCTACACCGACGAGGAAATCGCCCAGATGGCGGCGTACATCGCATCCCTCGCCCCCGGCCCGGCGATCCCCACAGCCGAGCAACTCGACTACTCCGACGCCGACGTTGCGGAGGGAGGAGTGCTTTTCCGGATCAACTGCGCGCAGTGCCACCAGGCCGCCGGTGGTGGTGGCGCCCTCACCCAGGGCAAGTACGCCCCGAGCCTGATGACCGCGACACCCCAGGAGATCTACGAGGCCATGCTCACCGGTCCGCAAAACATGCCGGTCTTCGGTGACGGCACGCTGACCGTCGAGGACAAGCAGGCCATCACCGCCTACATCATGGAGCTGCAGGAGGCCCCGAGCCCGGGAGGGATCTCCCTCGGCCGCCTCGGCCCGGTGGCGGAAGGCCTCTTCCTCTTCGCCGGTGTCATGGTGATCTTCATCGGACTCGCCATCTGGATTGGGATCAGGGCACGATGAGCGACCTCACCACCCGCGACAGTGCGGAGACCCCCGACCACGGCCACGGCCCGGCATCGGACGCGGAAGCAGCCGATCTAGCCCGGCCGCTGTTCACCGGACCCGGTGGGCTCCCGGCCGCCGACGTCCCGCATCGCCCCCGCGCGAGCGACGTCGACCCCAGGGCGGCCCGTCGAGTGGAACGTCAGGTGTCGGCGCTGTTCCTCCTCGCCGTCATCATGGTCATCCTCTTCGTGGTGGCCTACGTCGGCATCGACCCCTACACGATGGTGTACGTGCCCGTGCTCGGCGAAGTCGGTGCGCAGAACCTCGCCCTCGGTGTCACCTTCGGTCTAGGCGTCTTCGCCATCGGCGCCGGTGCGATCCAGTGGGCCAAGAAGCTCATGCCTGACGTTGAGGTCGTCCAAGAACGTCACTCCATGGAGTCCTCAACCGACGAAACCGACGCTGCCGCGGAGCAGTTCGAACGCGGCAAGGAGGAGTCCGGGTTCGGCCAGTACCGCCTGATCCGCCGCACCCTCATCGCCGCCCTGGCTCTCTTTCCCATCCCACTCGTGGTTCTCCTGCGCGATCTGTGGAGCCCCAAGAACGGCGGCTTCGGCCCCAGCCCGGTCGAGGTGCTGAGCGAGACCGCCTGGGAAGAGAACATGCCCATTGTCACTGACGGCACCTACGTCAAGATCCGCCCCGAGGACATCCCCGTCGGCGGTCTGGTGTCGGCCCTCCCGGAGAACATCAACGAGATCCAGGAGGAGGAGCACAACCTCAACGCTCGCGGCAAGGCCGCGATCCTGCTGGTCCGCATGGAGCCGGACGAGATCCGCTCCCAGCAGGGCGAGGGTTGGGACTTCCAAGGCATCGTCGCCTACTCCAAGATCTGCACCCACGTGGGCTGCCCGATCGCTCTGTACGAGCACCGGACCCACCACCTGCTGTGCCCCTGCCACCAGTCGACGTTCGACCTGGCAGATTCCGGCAACGTCATCTTTGGGCCTGCGGCTCGGCGCATGCCCCAGTTGCCGATCGGCGTAGATGAGGAAGGATTCCTCGTAGCGAAGATGCCCTTCCAAGAGCCAGTCGGCCCGAGTTTCTGGGAGCGTGGATGAGTACCGTCGAGAAGGTTGGCGGATCGGTCGCCACATATGTCGACAACCGGACCGGGTCGAACCGGTTCCTGGCCCGCAACCTGAAGAAGGTGTTCCCCGACCACTGGTCCTTCATGCTCGGCGAGATTGCCCTCTACAGCTTCATCGTGGTCCTGCTGACCGGCGTGTTCCTCACCCTGTTCTACAAGCCCAGCATGGTCGAGGTCGTCTACGACGGCTCGTACGTCCCGCTCAAGGGCGTCATGATGTCCGAGGCCTACGCCTCGACCCTGGATATCTCCTTCGATGTCCGCGGTGGCCTCCTCATTCGCCAGATGCATCACTGGGCCGCGCTGCTCTTCATCGCCGCCATGAGCGTGCACATGATGCGGGTGTTCTTCACCGGAGCCTTCCGCAAGCCCCGTGAGTTCAACTGGATCATTGGCATCACGCTCATCGCGCTGGGCCTCGCCGCCGGCTTCTCCGGCTACTCCCTCCCCGACGACCTGCTCTCCGGCACCGGCCTGCAGATCGCGCGCGGCATCGTCCAGGCCATCCCCATCGTCGGCACCTGGGGTGCGTTCCTGCTGTTTGATGGCGAGTTCCCGGGAACCGAGTTCATCTCACGCCTCTACGGCATCCACATCCTCTTGGTCCCGGGCCTGATCCTGGCTTTGGTCACCGTTCACCTCATGCTGGTGTGGGTGCAAAAGCACACCCAGTTCCCCGGGCCGGGTCGCACCAACAACAACGTCGTCGGCTACCCGCTGATGCCGATCTACATGGCCAAGGCCGGCGGCTTCTTCTTCGTCGTCTTCGGAGTCATCACGCTGATCGGCGGTCTGGTCACGATCAACCCCATCTGGATCTTCGGGCCCTACACGCCCGACCAGGTGTCGGCGGGTTCGCAGCCGGACTGGTACATCGGCTGGCTCGACGGAATGCTGCGCATCATGCCCAACTGGGAAACTTCCCTGTTCGGCTTCACGATCTCGTGGAACATCTTCCTGCCCGCGGTCGTCATCCCCGGCATCGTCTTCACCGCAGCAGCCCTCTACCCGTTCCTGGAAGCCTGGGCGACCGGCGACAAGCGCGATCACAACCTGCTCGATCGTCCCCGCAACGCTCCGGTCCGCACTGGCATCGGCGTCATGGCGATCACGTTCTACTTCCTGCTGTTCATCGGCGGCGGCAACGACATCATCGCCATCACTTTCGATCTGTCGATCAACCAGATCACCTGGTTCCTGCGATTCGCGATCATCGCCCTGCCACCAATCGCTTTCCTCATTACCAAGCGCATTTGCCTCGGCCTGCAGCGCAAGGATCGCGAGAAACTGCTGCACGGCTACGAGTCCGGTCGCATCCTGCGACTTCCCCATGGAGAGTTCATCGAGGTCCACGAGCCGCTCCCGGTCAAGGAGCGTGCGGTCATCGAGTCTGCCTTGGAGGCGTACCACCAGCCACTGCCGGCAGCGGAAAAGACCGACGCCAACGGCGTTCGCAACAAGCGCTACCGCCGCGAAAACCTTCGTTCGAAGCTTTCGAACTGGTTCTACGGCGACGCCATCGTGCCGCCGACCCGCGCGGAGATCGAGGCCGGACAGGCGCATGTCGCTCACGACGCTGCCCTTGAGGCTCCGCTGCACGAGCACGAGGAAGCCGACGTCATGCCTGTGCCGTTCCACGGTGGTGTCCTGCACACCAAGGGTGAGCCGACCACCAATCGGGAGCAGCTCGAAG
>JAYNIC010000189.1:0-4529 GCA_038108715.1 Candidatus Nanopelagicales bacterium
ACCTGAGCCGGACTATCAGTGGCAGCGGTTCGGTGCGGCCATCGTTGACCTGGTCCGCACGACCGGGACCACTCTGACGGTGGGCCTGTCGGCCATTCCGTGGCCGGCTCCGCACACGCGCCCGCTCGGCATCACGATCCACGGCAACGTTCCGTCACTTGTGCAGGCTCCGCACACCGCGGGCAATATCCAGGTGCCTGGCCACATCGGCGGCCTCATCGAACTGTCACTGAGCCAAGCGGGAGAGAACGCCATCGGTATCGCGACGCACGTCCCGCACTACCTCGGCCAATTCGAGTACCCCGCAGCCGCGATCGCCATGGTCGAGGCGCTCAGCCAAGCCACGGGTCTGGTCCTGCCGGTCGATGATCTGCGGGCTCCGGCGTCGCGTGCTGAGGGTGAGATCGCCCAGCAGCTGCAGAACAACGAGGAGTTCGTCACCATCGTTCGGGCCCTCGAGCAGCAGTACGACCAGATGGCCGCACTTCGTACCGGAAACGCCGCCGGGGGTGCCTCCGAACTTGCTCCCGAGGGACGGGTGGCCTCCGGCGATGAAATCGCGGCTCAGGTGGAGCAGTTCCTGGCCGATATGCATGGCCGCGAGTCCGGCGACGACCTCGGCTGACGTCGCAGCCCACGTGAGGCGAGAGCCGCGGCGCCACCACCGGTCTGGCGCGACCCCGCCATGGTGATCGACGAAAACGGTGCCACTCGTACACACCTCTGCCTTCGTGTGTGACAGGATTCCCCCTACGTTCGAAAGAGGGATCCCGTGCGCAACCGTGTTCAGTTGATCGCCTATGCCGACCGTCTCGGCGGCGACATTCCGGCGCTCATAGAGGTCCTACGCGGTCCGTTCGGCGGGGCCTATGACGGCGTCCACCTCCTGCCCTTCTTCACCCCCTTTGACGGCGCTGATGCTGGCTTCGATCCGGTGGATCACACCGAGTTGGACCCGCGCCTGGGTACGTGGTCCGACCTCGGCGAGCTGGCTACCGAGCAAGATGTCGTCGTCGACGTCATCGTCAACCATGTGTCGGCGGACTCCGCTGCCTTCGCCGACGTGCGCAAGCGTGGAGCCGAGTCGCCATACGCCCCGATGTTCCTGACCATGTCCTCGGTCTTCCCTGACGGCGCCACCGAAGCGGACCTCGCTCGCATCTACCGGCCCCGTCCCGGCCTGCCCTTCACGCCGTACATGTTGGGCGGCGAGCGGAGGCTTGTGTGGACGACCTTCACTCCCCAGCAGGTCGACATCGATGTCTGCTCGGAGCAGGGCCGCGACTACCTGATCTCGATCCTTGATCGGCTCCGCGACGCGGGTGTCTCCCTCGTGCGCATGGACGCTGTGGGGTACGCCATCAAGACAGCGGGGACGACCTGCTTCATGACGCCGCAGACCTTCGACTTCATCGACGAGTTCGCGGCCCTGGCCCACGACCGCGGGTTGGAAATCCTGGTGGAGATCCACTCCTATTACCGCGACCAGATCGACATCGCGTCGCGCGTCGACTGGGTCTACGACTTCGCACTCCCGCCGCTGACCCTGTACGCCGCCTACACCGGTGACCACAGCCCGCTGCTGGAATGGTCAGCTATCCGACCCGCCAACGCCATCACGGTTCTCGACACACATGACGGCATTGGCATCGTCGACGTGGGCCCGGATCAGAAGGCACCGGATCGCCCTGGGCTCCTCACCGAATCCCAACTTGATGACGTCGTCGAAGGCATTCACGAGCACACGCAGGGTGAGAGTCGCCATTCCACGGGTCAGGCAGCGTCGAATCTGGACATCTACCAGGTGAATGCCACTTTCTACTCCGCACTCGGTTGCGACGACCGGAAGTACATCGCGGCGCGTGCGGTGCAGTTCATGCTGCCGGGGATCCCGCAGGTCTACTACACCGGAGCGCTGGCCGGAGCGAACGACATGGAGTTGCTCGCGCGGACCGGTGTCGGGCGAGACATCAATCGACACGTCTACTCTCGCGACGATCTGGGGAGCGATCTCGCGCGACCGGTCGTGCAGTCACTGCTGGCTCTCGCGCGGTGGCGCAACGACCTGCCGGCCTTCGACGGGGAGGCTGTCGTGGAGGCGCACGACGGCGGGATCCGCATCACGCGTCGCCAGGGTGGGACGTGGGCCATCCTGGACGCCGATCTTGCGCAAGGCGAGGCGCACCTGATCTGGTCGGGCCCGTCCGGTGACGGCGAGACGACCGATCTAGTGGCGTCGCCGCCGCGCGTGGGCTGACCGACCTGCCACGATGGTCGCCATGAGTGACTCCGTGACACCAGAGCCGCAACTTCCCGCAGACATGACGTTCGGTACCGCGACTGCCTCGTGGCAGGTCGAGGGTGATGTCGACGGGCGCGGCCGGTGCATCTGGGACGACTTCGCCGAGATCCCCGGTGCGAGTGTGGACGGGACTACGGGGGAACCGGCCTGCGATCACCTGGCCCGCTTCGATGAGGACCTGGACCTGCTCACGTGGCTCGGTGTCGATGCCTACCGCATGTCCATCAGTTGGCCGCGAGTTCAGCCCCGCGGTAGCGGTCCGGTCAGCGAGGCCGGTCTGGCGACATACGACCGCATGATCGATGGCTTGCTCGAACGGGGGATCGATCCGGTCGTCACGCTCTACCACTGGGATCTGCCATCGGAGCTGCCCGGCTGGACCTCACGGGAAACCGCCGAACGATTTGCCGACTACGCCGAGATCATCGGTGCGCGTCTAGGCGACCGGGTCAGTCGCTGGGCCACCTTGAACGAGCCCTGGGTGTCGGCTTACCTCGGTTACGCCGCGGGCGTGCACGCTCCCGGACATCGAGATCCGGCCGAAGCCCTGTCGGCTGCCTATCACCTCATGCTCGGCCATGGCCTGGCCCTGGAGCGTCTGCGGGCGCAGGAGCTGCCCAATCTCGGCATCGTGCTCAACCTGATCCCGGTGTACGCCGATGACCCGGGTGCCGCGGCTGCCGCGACCCACATCGACGGACTGCACAATCGGTTCTTCCTTGATCTCCTCGCGGGCCGTGGCATTCCTGCCGACGTGATTGCCGGAACGGTCCAGTTCACCGACTGGTCCTTCGTGCGAGATTCCGATCTGTCGGTGATCGCCGCGCCCATCGACTGGCTCGGCGAGAACTACTACACCGTCAACCGCGTGAGTAGCGGTGCGTCAGATGCGGCCGCGGTGGGTCAGGACCTCGCTGCCTACCCCGGCTGCCCCCCGGCCGCCTTTGCGCCGCGCGAGCCGGTGACGGCGATGGGGTGGGAGGTGTACCCCGAGGGGATCGTGGACGCGCTGCGGTTGGCCTCAGATGCGCTCCCGGGTGTGCCGCTGTGGATCGCGGAGAACGGTGCGGCCTACGCCGATGTCGTCGAGGTGGACGGCATCCACGACGCTGAGCGGGTGGACTACTACCGGCAGCACGTCGCACAGGTCCTGCGGGCACGTGACGAGGGTGTCAACGTTCAGGGCTATCTCGCGTGGTCGCTGCTGGACAACATTGAGTGGGCCGAGGGATTCACCAAGCGGTTCGGCATCGTGCGCGTCGAGCCCGTCACACTAGAGCGCATGAGCAAGGACAGCGCCCTGTGGTGGCGGGATCGACTCGCCGCGCGCGTTAGCCCTTGACAGAACCGGCGAGCAGGCCTCGCACGAAGAACCGCTGGAGCGCGAAGAACACGATCAGCGGCACGACAATGGCGATAAACGCGCCCGCGGTGATCAGGTGGGTCTTGGCGCCGTAACTGCCGACGATGTTGGCGAGGTACGCCGTGATCGGCGCAACGTTCGGCGTGCCGCCGGCGAAGGTCAGTGCCACGAGCAGGTCGTTCCACACCCACAGGAACTGAAAGATCGCGAAGGAGGCGATCGCCGGGACCGATAGGGGGAGCACGATCTTGCGGAAGATCATGAAGTGGCTCGCGCCATCAACGACGGCCGCCTCCATGAGGTCCCGCGGAAGTTGCGCCATGAAGTTGTGTAGCAGAAACACCGCGAGGGGGAGGGCGAACATGGTGTGTGCCACCCACAGTGGGATGTAGGTACCGCCGAGGTTGAGATCCGGAATGACCGGGACCGGACCGATGCTCCAGCCGAGATTAAACAACTGCAGCAGGGGCAGTAGGGCCATCTGGAGCGGAACGATCTGCAGGGCGAAGATCAAGAAGAACAGGACTGTGGCTCCCTTGAAAGGGATCCAGGCCAGGGCATATGCGCACATCGTGGCGATGACGAGCGGAAAGATTGCGGCGGGAATCGCGATCGCGAAAGAGTTGAAGAAGTAGGGCAGGATGCCGCCGGAGACGATCTCGCCACCGCCGAGCACCTCGGCATAGTTTTCCAGGGTGAGTTCCGGATCGGTGAAGACCGTCCACCAGCCAGAACTGGTCGCCGGGCCTGAGGGGCGCAGCGAGGTGACCAGCAGCCCGAAGGTGGGGATAGTCCATAGAACGGTGATGATGATGACCACCGCGGAGGCCCAGGGGCTGCTCAGCGTGCGGCGGGCGGTACCCC
>JAYNIC010000190.1:0-4528 GCA_038108715.1 Candidatus Nanopelagicales bacterium
GGCGCCCAGCACCCGAAGGACACCATGGGAGCCATCCTCGCCACGGCCCTATCGGAAGTCGCGGGACGTACGGTGACGTTGAGCAACCACGCGGTGATCGGAGCCCAGACCGCCGACCTCGACGCGCAGGTCGATCGCGCGCTGTGGACGCGACCTCATGTCGCGGTGATCATGGTCGGTGCCAACGACGTCACCCACCTCGTGCCCCATGCTCTCTCCGCACGCAGACTGCGGCGTGCTGTGCGTCGGCTACGCGAGACCGGCACCGAGGTCGTCATTGCCACCTGCCCGGACCTGGGGACGGTCAAGCCGGTGCCGCAGCCCCTCCGCACCGTCATGCGACGAGGATCCCGGCGTCTGGCGGTCGCGCAGGCGGTGGCTACGCGGGCTGAAGGGGGTCGTCCGGTACCGCTCGGGGACATCCTGGGTCCGGAGTTCGATGAGCGGCCCGAGGTGATGTTCGCCGAGGACCGGTTCCACCCGTCCACCGAGGGCTACGCCGCGGCGGCCCAGGTGCTACTGCCCGAGGTCATCGCCGCCGGGCGCCGCGGCGGTGACGGCGAGAGCCTCCCCGCGGTGGTCGAGGAGCGGGTCGCCGCGCCTACCCCATCGGAATGACGTCGATTTGCGCCACGCCATCGTTGATGCGGCCCACGTTGAACTGGAACTGCCCACCGTCGGCCACGGTGACGGACCCCTGGGAACTGAAGATGCCCGAGCAGGTCGTCCAACCCACGGATCCAACGTATACGCCGGAGCCTCCAGGGCCGTTGCGGGGCGCCTCACAGGACACGGTCGCAGGTGGAGCCGCGTAGCCCACCTCGGGCACGTGCGTTCCTGCCGACACATACATGGCGAGGAGCAGACAATTGCCATCGCAATACGTCTGCTGAGGCGAGGTCGAGGTTACGTACTGCTTGTCAGCCCAACCTCGTGCAGCCACCAGCGTGACCGGGAGGACAAAACCTCCGGCGGCCGAGCCGGTCGCTGCGTTGGGCAGGGCCAGACCAATCGTGACACCGGCGGTATCGGCATCATTGGGGTAGGAACTGACGCCGATCGTTGGGAACGTGACGGTGCACGCCGCAGTATCCACCGTGACTTGGCTGGAGGCCCACGACTTGACAATGGAACAGGATCCATCGGTCGCCTTCGGGAAATTGACCTTCCCCTTGTCCTTTGGGCCTCCAAGATTCAGTGGTGGGGTCGTCGACGCCGGGTTGTAGTAGGTCCACCACCCGGAAGCCGTGGTGGTTTGACAGCTTTTGTCACACGAGTGCAATTGCCAGGTCTCGGTGCTCGTCTGCGCTGCGAGCGGATAGTAGTAACCCTCGCTGATCGAGTAACTGTTGCTGCCGAAATTGTTCGGGTGTGAATTCCCATTAGTGTCGCTGTACCACTGTGTGGAAAACGCAACCTGCATGCCGAAGTTGGACTCCAGGGTCAGGGAGTCCTTCCACCTTGGCGTCACAGCATTGCCTTGAGCATCAAGTCCGGAGAGCGCGTCCGGCGGCGTCGACTGGGGGAAGTCGTAGTTCGCGTCCTTGCCCCAATTGCCGCAGGTCAGCGCATAGTCCCCCGCACGCAATCCGGCGGCGTTCGCGGCCCGCGCCCCATCGACCTGGAACCACTTCAGGTTCGGATCTTGGTAATTGCACAGAAGGAGGTTGTTCAGGACAGTGGAACTGCGGGTGATGCCGCCCGAGCGATTCGTGAAGGCGGCGAGGGTGTTGCCGTCGTAGCAGCTGCCGCCGCCTGTGTTGGCCGCACTCGCATACGACTCACAGTCGGTGAGTGGGCCTCCTGCGACGCTGGGGTCGTCGGACGGCGGCGCTGACAGCAGTGCTCCGCTGGCCGTGGTGAGGAGCGCCGGACACGTGGTGTCGTTGATCGCACCGTCGGCACCGTACAGGGAGCCGTCGACTCCGTTGACCACGTTGTAGGCCTTCAGGGCTGTCGCGCAGCCAACGGCATCGCGCAACCCGCCGTACTGGTAGAGGACCGCGTTGTCATCCCAGGTGTGGGAGGCAGTGGCCACCGACGGCAGCATCTCCAGCGGCCTGGTCCCATAGTTGCCCACATACGTCCCGTAATCGAGTTTGTCGTTGTATCCACCGGTGGGATACGCCTGCGGGGCGATGAGGTCGTCGGACACGATGAAGCCGGCGGTGGTGCGATACAGCTGGTTGATGCGTGCGGCGTACACGTGCGACAGCGATTTTTGGGCTTGGTTGTAGATGTCGATCTGCTGTTCAGCAGTGGGATCCGCACCCAGGGTGCTTTGCAGGTCCAGGTAGCCGTACCACGTGCCGGGGACTCCCCCCAAGTGCTCGATCTGACTGGCCGCGGAGGTCTGACCAGTGGTGAAGGCGGCCCCGTTCTCGTAGTTGAGTTGGTTGACGAGGTACTCCATCTGATAAGCCAGCTGCAGCGCACCCAGGGACTGTTGATAGAAGGAGACCAAACTATCGTTGTACTGATCAAAAAGCGGCACCACATTGGTGCTGCTGTCAACCAAGGTGACCGGGATCTGAGTCGTCAAGACTCCTTCCATCGACGAGTACGCGTCGTAGGTGACTTTGTTCGTGTCGAGGGTGACCTTCAACGACTTGCTCTCCACGCACGTGTCTCCACCGACAGGGGGTAGGAGGCTTCCTCCACACGTCACGGACGTTGCCGACAGGTTCTCGACGTAGTCCTGGAAGTCGGTCTGGTTGCCGGTGACGAAACTCTGCAGGGTCGCGAAGGCCGGGGATGCGGCAGTTCCTGCTACCGATGCATCGGCAATCGTCAGACCCGCACCCTGGCTATCGGTGCCGCTCCAGAACTTGCCGTCCTCCATGAAGTTGGCGAAGTCCTCTTGGATGCGGTCGAGATCCTCCCGGTACTCGTAAGCCCACTGAGTCTCGTCGTCCAACTTCTCGACGTAGGCCAAGTCGATGATCTCGTTTTGCACCTCGGTCAACTGTTCCTGGAGGGCGGCGATCTGACCCTCCTGGAAGGCCAACTGCTCGTTCGCTTGCGCGAACTCCGCCTGAACGCAGGCACTTCCCGCCTTCTTGCCATCGGCCCTGACTCCTAGGCCGATGACCCTGAACACCGGTCCGGCGTAGGGGATGAAGGACAGCAGGCCAAGGGCGATTCCGCCTTCCTTCATCACCTTGCCGCAGTCGGTCGATGCCTGGGGCTTGGCGTTGGCGGCCGCCGGAGCCGGCGCGGCGAACACCTCGTCAAGGAGCGCGGGGGCGATGGGGCCTGCGGGAGCGGCGGCCGCGTAGTCGAACGGGCGGCCGGTGAAAGCCGGGAAGCGCCCCGTCGCCTTGGTCCGGACGCGGTAGGTGCCAGAAGGTTCTGCGAACACGGTGGGATGGGAGCCTCGCACGATGCCTGCGTCGACCCTCGTCCAGCCCTGCGCCGTCTTGCGCTCGAGAATCATCTTCCAGGTGCGTGCGGGGCTCACCTGGACTTCGAGTCCACCTGAACCGGTCAGGGAAATCTGCGGTGTCGGTTGGTACCTCATCGGGCTCGAGGTGACAGCCGCGTAGCCATGCTGCGCCGGAACCAGCACGCGGTAGCGGCCCGCACGCAACGGCAGGGTGACCTCTTCACGGTCTCCCCTTGTGGAGTAGTCGCCGATCGTCTTCCACTTCGTGCCCGTGCGGCGCTGCAGCGTGAAGTGCCAGGACCCGACATCCGAGAGCGCGGGGGTGACGCGCACGGTGAACTGCGATCCGCCCGTGGTCATCACCCGCGGCTTCGCCCGGTCACCGCTCGGCGTGGGTGCTTCACCCGCTGCGGCCACTGCGCCTACAGGGGCGTCGATCTCAGCCGTCGCCGCGCCCGTGGGCACCAGCAGGGCCGCGACCAAACAGGCCGCGATCCCGGTGCCGAGCCCCATCACTCGTCGTTGCATGACCCCTCCCAAGGCGCAATGGTGGACACCGTGCCACAAAGCGAGGGGGGTTGCGCGCCAACCCGCGAATCGCGTCTAGACGTGCTGCCGGAAGTCGCGGAGGGCATCCGCTGCCGCGCTCAAGACCTCCACGGGCGGGCGCGCCGCCAGGAGTTCCGCGCCAGTCACCGCCACCTGGTCGCCCACCGCGGCATCGCCGACGTCGGGGACGACCCGGTGCGGCTCACCGCTGACATCGGCCGCCGCGTCAGCCAACTGTTGCGCCAGCGCGCGAGCACTCGCGGCACGAGATGGGAACGGCGGCCACGGCGCCGCCAACTTCGTCAGCGGCATGGAGCGCAATTGCTCTACCACGCGATCAAGTTCGACCGCGAGGCCGTCTGGCATCGACTTCTAGTCGCGACCGGACGCGATGATCGCGAACAGGCGCAGGAACTCCAGGTACAGCCACACCAGGGTGACCAGAAGGCCAAACGAAAGCCGCCACGACTCCCGCTCCGGCAGGCCCATCGCGATGCCCTGCTTGATGGCCTCAAAGTCGAGCATCAGGGTGAAAGCTGCGAGGCCGACGCCGAACAGGCATGGAACGAGCTTGTCCAGAACGCCAAGGGGCTG
>JAYNIC010000191.1:0-4527 GCA_038108715.1 Candidatus Nanopelagicales bacterium
TCACCGCGGAGGAGTGGTGTCGTCAGACGACCTTCGGGAGTGCGGATTCAGCCTTGCCGTCGTGCGCCGGCGCGTGAGCACGGGGGACTGGCAGCGCATCGGGGGCGCCGTCCTCCTATCGCCGGCGCATACCGATCGGCCAGCCCTGAGCGACACCGCCTTGGCGTGGATCCTGCGCCTGACCTTCGGTGCCAAGACGCGCATCAGCGGGGTCCTAGCGCTGCGCAATGCCGGGTGGTCCTTGCCCTGCCAGACGCACATCGTCGTCCTGCCCGAAAAGCCGAACATCTCCCTGCCCGGCGTGACCGTCCTCCGTCGTCCTGAGAGATCAACGCCGGTGTCGGCGGATGGTCTGAGATTCCTGCCACCTCGTGAGGCGCTCCTAGACTGCCTGAGTGTCCTGCCTGAGGCAGCGGCGATCGACCTGTTCGATGGTGCCCTGCAGAAGCGCTATGTGCGCCCGGCGGCGTTCGCCGCGCTGATGGAGACCCGCCGGGGACGAGGTCGGCGCGGATTCGGGCAACTGAGTCGATTGCGGATCCGCGCCGAGTCAGGTTCGCGTTCGGAGGCTGAGCAACGCATGGCTCGGCTACTCAAGCGAAGTGGCACAGGGCCGTGGACCTCGAACTTCCCCGTGTACGACGATGACGGTCGAGTGGCTGCCGAGATCGACTTCGCCCACGAGGGACTGCGCATCGCGATTGAGGTGGATGGCCGGGCGTTCCACTCGGATCGGCAGTCCTTCGAGCGCGACCGAGCACGACAGAACCTCCTCGTCCTCCACGGTTGGCTCATTCTGCGTTTCACCTGGGAGCAGATCACCGAACGACCCGATGAGGTCATCGCCGCGGTGCATGCAGCCGTCGCGCAACGGGCGGCGTGAATACTGGGGTGGCACGCCCGTTCTACGGGTGGAAAGTGGTCACCCGGTGAAGCAATTCACCCAAAGAACGGCGCACTCTCAGCAGATGCGAGGGAGTTGCTCCGCGAGCGGTAGGTCAACCACGCGGGTTCCACCGATGCCGGTCTTGGCTACGACGATCCCGGGGTGCTCGGCCACGACCGTGCCAACGCGTCGCGCGCCCACGCCGAGCGGATGCGACTGCACAGTTGCGAGTGATGCATCTGCTGAATCGGCACTGACGAAAGCGACGAAGACCCCCTCGTTGGCGACGTAGAGCGGATCGAGGCCGAGAAAGCCGCAGGCCTTCTGTCCCGTTCCGCGGGATTCGCGGGCAACCGCCCCCGTCACCTCACCTTGAAGGTGTACTCCTTCTTCACGATGACGCTGGGGTCACTCTTCAGCGGGGCGTAGACGGTGACCGTCACGAGACAGGGGATCCCGTAGGTCTGAACCTTGACGCCGTTCTCGAAGCCCACATGCGTGCACAGCGGGATATCGCCGCGCGGGCGAGGCAGGAAGGGCTTGCAGGACACCTTGTAGCGGGGCTTGCCGAGGTTGGGGCTCGTGCGGCCGTTGTCGACGATGATCTCCTTGCCCGGACCCTTCGAGGTGACCTTCCAATCGGCCTTGATCCAGGCGACCTCAACCTCCACGGTGGCTTGAGCCGTTGCGGGTGTCAGGTTGCCGCGCGCCGGCGTCCCGTTCACTGTCGCGGTGTTGAGGATTGACCCGCGCTTTTCATCCTTCTTGGTCACCGTGTACGTCGCGGTGCACGTCATGGACTGACCGGGTTCCAGTCTGGACTTCGGGCAGGACGGTGCTTTCGACAGGATTGGGTCGTCGATGGCCATCTTGGAGATCGTCACGTTACCGGTGTTCTTGACCTTGAACGTGTACTTCACCTGCTGGCCCTTGACAGCCGTCGCCGGCTTGGCCGACTTGGTCAGCGACAGGGAAGGTGAGGCGGCAACGGCGGGAACAGAAGCGTCCGATGCAACTCTTACGGTCTCGCCCGCATCGTCTTTGGCGGCGCCGGTACCGATGTTGTCGATGCGTCCGGCGTCCATATCCGCTTGAGTCACCGTGTAGGTGCCGTTGCAGGAGATGACGCCACCCGGGGCCAGCGCGGGTACCGGGGTCACCGGCGAGCACGTGATCGTCGCCTTCGTGTCGACCACTCGGACGTTGGTGAGCGTCACATTGCCGACGTTGGTCGCGATGATCGTGACGGCCAGCTTCTGGCCGACCCGCGAGAACGTCGACGGTGACATCGTCTTGGAGATGAACAGCGACGGTTTCTGGACCGGTCCGCCCGCCTTGGCCTTGCCGTCGCCCTGGACGGGCTTGCCCGACGGGTCGGTGCCGGTCGCGGTGGCCGTGTTGGTCACCGCCGAGGCGTCGATGTCAGCCTGCGTCGTGACATAGCTGCCGGTGCAGGTGATCGTGGCCGCTGGCGCCAGCGACTTCATCGGAATTGCCGGCGTGCAGGTCAACGACACCTTCGGATCGGAGACGGTGACGTTCGACAACGTCGTCGTGCCGGTGTTGGTGACGATCACGGAGTAGGTCAGGACGTCGCCGACGTTCGCGAACGTCGTTGGCATCACCGTCTTGGCGACAGCGAGTGACGACGATGTGCTCGCGGGCACCTTGACCGTCTCTGACTCCGTGATCTTGTCGCCGTTTGGCTTCTTCGCCGTCCCAGTCGCCGTGTTGCTGATGCCGCCAGCGTCAATATCGGTCTGGGTCGTTGTGTAGGTGCCGCTGCAGGTGATCTTCTCGCCAGCCGGCAGAGACTTCACCGGCGTGGACGGCGTGCAGCTCAAGGTGATCTGCGGGTCCTTGACCGTGACATCGGTCAGAGTCTGTGCGCCGGTGTTCTTCGCCACGACGGTGAAGGTGATCTTCTCGCCGACCCTGCTGAAGGCCGACGGGGATGCGGTCTTGGTTACCTTCAGGCCGGCCGCGCCGTTGCTCGTGATGGTGGCGCTTCCGCTCGCTGTGACGGACTTCCCCGCGGGATCGGTGCCGGTCGCCGTGGCCGTATTGGTGAACGCTCCGGCATCAACGTCAGCCTGGGTGGTGCGGTAGGTGCCACTGCACGTTATCTGCTGGCCCGGGCTGAGCGCGGCCACCGGAGTCGTGGGGGAGCAGGTGAGGGAGACCTTCGGGTCGCTCACGGCGACACTCGTCAGGGTCTTCGTGCCGGTGTTCGTGGCGACCACGGTAAAGGTGATGAGTTCACCCGCACTCTCGAACGTGCGCGGCGAGGCTTGCTTGGTCACGGTGAGCGCCGGCAAACGGGGTTCGATCCCATTGACGGTGGTACTGCCCTTCGCGCTTGTGGGGGTGCCGCTGGGGTCGGTGCCGTTAGCCGTGGCCGTGTTGGTGATCGAGCCGGCATCGACGTCGGCCTGGGTAACGACGTAGGAGCCCGTGCAGGTGATCGTGGCGCCCACGGCAAGGGAGGCTGGAGTCGCGGGGGAGCAGGTGAGGGAGACCGTCGGGTCGGTGACGGCGACGCCGGTGAGCGCGACGTTGCCGCTGTTGGTGACGACCACGGTGAAGGTGATCCTCTCGCCGACGTTGGTGAAGGACGTCGGCGAGGCCGACTTGGTCACCGAGAGTGCGGGTGCCGGGGTCGGTCCGGGCGGTGTCGGTGGAGTGGGCGGCGTGGGATCGACGTAGTTGGCGGTGACGTCATCGTTCCGGGTGAGGGTCCCTCCGCTATCTGGGGTTGCCGTCACGGTCGCCGTGTTCGTGACGGTGCCCCCACTGGTCGCGTCGCCGGCCAGGGTGGTGTAGCTCGCCGTACACGTGGTGGAGTCATCGATGTTGAGGGTCCCCGATAGTGAGATGGGGGAGCACGTGGTGCTGAGGGCAAGAGCGGAGCCACCCGTGCGTGTCACGGTGTCGTCGAGGGTGACGTTGGTAAGGGTGTCGTCACCGGAGTTGGTGATGACGATCGTGTAGCTGATGGTCTCGCCGGAGGCACCGTAGGTACTGGACGATTGGGTCTTCACGACCGTCATGGCCGGGGTCACGGGGGAGTCGTAGTTCGACGTGACGGAGTCGTCTGCGTTCACGGCCACCCCACTGGTCACGGCGGTGCCGGTGACGTAGACGAAGTTCACCACCGAGTCGTCCGCGGACGATAGGTCGGTGCTGACCGTTACGTACTCACCGGTGCACGTGATCGAGTCGTCGACGTTGAGGGTGAGGGGCGTGGTACATCCGGAGAGGCTGACGGCGAGGTCCGATGCGCCCGATCGGGCGACCGTGTCGTCGATGGCGCTGATGGTGAGCGTGTCATCACCGGTGTTGGTGATGACGATCGCGTAGGTGAGCGTGTCATCGGCGCTGGAGTACTGCGTGTCATCTGTCGTCTTGCTCACCGTGAGAGAGGCGGGCAGATAGGACGAGGCCACGGAGTCGTCCGCGGTGACCGAGGTGCCGCTGGATTGCGCGGTCGCCGTGAGGGTTGCCAGATTGACCACCGTGTCACCGCTCGTCGTGTCATTGCTCGTGGTCGCGTAGGTCGCTGTGCAGGTGGTGGAGTCATCCTTGCTCAGGGAGCCGCCAATGGCCACGGGAGAACAACTACCCAGGGTGCCCGCAACGGT
>JAYNIC010000192.1:0-4519 GCA_038108715.1 Candidatus Nanopelagicales bacterium
CGGGGGCTCTGCCGCCGCTGTTTCCGCTGGCGCGGGCTCTGCGGCCGCGGGCTCTGCGGCCGCGGGCTCAGCGGCAGGTGGCTCGGCCTCGGCAGCCTTGGGCTTGGCCTTGGGCTTGGCCTTCGGCTTGGCGGGGGCTGCCTCCACTGGGGGCATGGCGTCCTTCAGCTTGCGGACGACCGGCGCCTCAATGGTGGAAGAAGCGGAACGAACGAATTCGCCGAGCTCGGCCAATTTGGCCAGCACGACCTTGCTTTCGACTCCGAGCTCCTTTGCGAGCTCGTAGACCCGGACTTTCGACACAACTCTCCTGTCTTTGGTCCGGGCGGCGCGCTGCTCTGGCGCGCGACCGAACCGTCAGTGTTGGCGGACCCTGCTCATGGCTGGGTGCTCATCGGTGGCTCATCCTGCTTTGCCCAATCTGTACGGCGGACCGTCACGTTGACGGCTCGGTCATGCCTCCGGCGCTGACGGCGAAGCCGCCCTCGCGGAGTTGCTGGCCACGTAGGCGGTCAGCACCGATAGGTCCGGTGCCGACGACATACGCAGTGCGCGACCGAACGCCCTGCGGCGTACGGCCATCTCCAAGCAGTCGGGGTGCAGCCAGGCACCTCGGCCGCCCCGGCTCGCAGTCGGGTCGGGGATGGCGATCCCGTCTTCGACGACGACCCGAAGGAGGTCATCCGGATGATTCCGCTCGCGGCACCCCACGCAGGTGCGCACGCTGGACGCGCGGGCTCGAGTCATGGGCGGCCTCGGGTGGGACCCTCGGACCGACCGAGTGTAGCGCCGCCGAGTGGGCCGATCACTCGCGACCCGGCTCCGGCGCCGGCGATGCCGCCTCGTCCGGGCTCGGCGTGTCAGGACGGATATCGATGCGCCAACCGGTCAAGCGCGCCGCCAGGCGGGCGTTTTGACCCTCCTTGCCAATGGCGAGGGACAGTTGGTAATCCGGCACCGTGACCCGGGCGGCCTTGGCGACTGGGTCCACGATCTCGACCTTGGAGACCCGGGCCGGGGACAGGGCATAGGCGATGAGTTCGGCCGGGTCGTCGCTGAAGTCAACGATGTCGATCTTCTCGCCGCCGAGTTCGCTCATCACCTGGCGGACGCGCTGACCCATGGGACCGATGCAGGCACCCTTCGCGTTGAGGCCAGGCACTGTCGAGCGGACAGCGATCTTCGTGCGATGGCCGGCCTCCCGAGCCATTGCGGCGATCTCAACACTGCCCTCCGCGATCTCGGGCACCTCGAGGGCGAACAGGCCGCGCACCAGCGCGGGGTGGCTGCGCGACACCGTGACCTGCGGACCGCGCGGCCCTTTGCGGACCGACGTCACCACGGCTTTGACGCGCGTGCCGTGCGGGTAGGTCTCCCCCGGAACCTGCTCGGCCGGTGGAAGGAGCGCTTCGATCTTGCCGAGGTCCACCCGCACGACCCGCGGATCACTGCCCTGTTGGACGACACCGGACACCAGATCGCCTTCCGTGCCGCTGAACTCCCCGAAGGTGCGATCTCCCTCGGCATCGCGCAATCGTTGCATGAGTACCTGACGCGCGGTCGTCGCGGCCACGCGACCGAAGTCGGTCGGGGTGTCGTCGTACTCGCGGGCCGGGGTGTCGTCACCCTCCTCACGCGGCTCACGCGCCCACACCGTGACATGCCCGGTCTTGCGATCGAGTTCCACACGCGCCTCGTCAGTGGACCCTGTCGTGCGCTGATAGGCCATGAGCAACGCCTGCTCGATCGAATCGACAACGAGTTCCCAGGAGAGTTCCTTCTCACGCACGAGCGCCTTCAGAGCATTGACGTCGATATCCACGGCTAACTCCCCTCCGTCGGTCGCTTGAACTCCACCTGAACGCGCCCACGTGTGATGTCGCGCAAGGCGATGATCTGCTCGTCACCGTCAATGACGACGGCGACGCTAGGCTCACCCTCCGCCGTGACCCCTTGCACGCGGCCGGTCACCGTGGTCCCGTCTTCCATGTCGATTTCGACCAGGCGTCCCACGTTGCGTCGCCAGTGCCGGCCCTCGGAGAGCGGTCGATCGATCCCCGGTGACGTTACTTCGAGGGTGTACGGCGCATCACCAACACCGCCCTCGTCGAGTGCTGCGGAGGCGGCTCGACTCACTTCGGCAATGAGATCGAGATCGACTCCCCCATCGCGGTCGATAACCAGTTCGATACGACGGCGTTTGCCCGCGAGGGACACCACGAGATCCTCAAGGTCACATCCCGAGGCCGCCACGACCGGGGCGAGAAGGGGACGAAGGTCGGACTGGCCCATGACCCCTCCTCTATTCACCTGTGCAGCGGCTCATCTGTGCAGCGCCGCTGCGAGACCGTCGTGGCGACGGACATCGTGCCTTAGATTACCCCGTTCGTTCGGGAACGCCGCTGCTCGGGATGGGCCCACGCTCATGGCATGCTGACGGACGTGCGGAACGTGAGTCGTCGCGAGGTGATGGGGCTCGGCGCCATTCTCAGCCTTGCCGCGTGCAGCCCATCCGGCACCGACGGGACGAATACCTCTGAGGGCACCGAATCAACTGGTTCCGTCGATCCGGATCTCGCTCTGGCCGCCCAGGTTGCCGAGCAGGAGTGGGCCTTGGTCGCGGCCTACGACCGGGCGCTGCAGGCACAACCCGATCTCGCGGCATTGCTCACGCCGCTGCGTGACCAGCATCGCGAGCACGCCGGCGCCGTCGGCTCGACGCAGGCGCCCGCCGCCGAGACGACCGGGGCAGCCGCTCCCGCCTCCCCCGACCAAGTCGTCGCGGAACTCCTCGCTGCCGAACGCGCCGCGGTTACCGAGCGGACACAGGTCTGCGACGCCTCGTCGGGTCCGCAATTTGCGAGCCTTATTGCTCTCATTGCGGCATCCGAGGCTGGACATGTCGAGTACCTGCGCCGGAGTGCGCCATGAGCGACTCTCTCACCGCAGTCATCGTCGGCGAGCAGGCGGCGCTCTACGCCTACGGCGTGGCCGGACCCCACCTGCAGGCCGCGGACAGGGACATGGCCGTCGGCGGCCTCGCCGCACATCGGGCCCGCGTCCTGGTCCTGCGTGAACGTGCCAACGACGCCAACGAGCCCGGAGCCGCCGGTGGCTACCTCACCGGTCCTGTAGAGACGCCGGACCAGGCCCGCGCGCTCCTTGCCGGGGTCGAGGCACGTCTCGCGGCGACGTACGCCGACCTCGCCGGCGACTGCAGCGGCGCAGATCGCACGGAAGCGGTGCTCGCGGCTTGCGAGTGTTCGGCCCGAGCCATCGGCTGGGGTGCGGCCCCCGAGGCCTTCCCCGGCAGGTAACCGCCCTCCCCCGACGCACGCCTGTTATCCACGGGAATTGTCAGCCGCGGATGGTCTGGACGGCGAGCACGGCGATGAGTACCGCGGTCACCACGAGCAGCACCCGACGTACAAATTCGCTGCCCCGCACGATGGCCATGCGCGCCCCCACCACCGCGCCGGCCACATTGCAGGCCGCCATGAGCAGGCCGACCAGCCACAGCACCGATCCGCTGAGACCGAAGACGATGAGCGATGCGGCGTTCGTCCCTACGTTCACGATCTTCGCTGTCGCGGATGCTTGAAGGAATGTGTAGCCCACGGCAGCCACGAGCAGGATGATGAGGAAGGAGCCCGTTCCCGGTCCGATGGCACCGTCGTAGAAGCCGATCACGATGCCACCGACGACGGCGGTGACGAGGTGTCGGCCACGCGAGACTTCACGAGCCTCGAGGCCAAAGGAGCGACGAAAAGCGATGAACAGCCACACCACGACAAGCGCGACCAGGATGATAGGTCGGAAGATGGTGGGGGGCAGATGGATCGCCGTGAGCGATCCGAACGCCGCTCCGACAAAGGCCGCTGCTGCCATCGGCAGAGCAGTCCTTAGGCGTGGCATCTCGATCCGCCCGTAGGTGATGGCCGCAGCCGAGGTGCCGAAGATTGAAGAGAGTTTGTTGGTGCCGAGCGCGGTGGCGGGTTGATCGGCCGGGGTCACGAGCAGCAGCGCAGGAAGCTGGAGGAGCCCCCCGCCGCCGCTCACTGCGTCCACCCAGCCGGCCGCTGCTGCGACGACGCACAGCAGCGCGATGATGTACCAGTCTGGTGTCATGCCCCGAGTCGCCAGCGATCGATGACGTCCACGAGATCGAGCAGATCGCTGATCACGGCGTCGGGCTCGACCTCGATGTCCACGGCCTGATCGCCCAGATTGGAGTGCGGCATGAGGACCGCCCGCATCCCGACCTCCTGAGCACCGTGGACGTCATCCCACGGACGATCTCCCACAAACACCGCCTTCGAAGCAGTTGCAGCAACGGCATCGAGCGCCGCGCGAAAAGCCGCCGCGTGAGGCTTCGCGTAGGGAATCTCGCTGGAATAGACGGCACCGTCAATGAGGTGGGCGAGCCCGTCGCGCGAGAACACTGCCTCGTGATGCCATCGTGGCCACATCGTGTTGGAAAGCACCCCCACTCGGATGCCGCGATCATGCAGTGCCTCCA
>JAYNIC010000193.1:0-4481 GCA_038108715.1 Candidatus Nanopelagicales bacterium
CCGGTTATCCCGGCTACCCGCCACCGGGCTACGCCGGTTATCCCGGCTACCCGCCACCGGGCTACGCCGGTTATCCCGGCTACCCGCCGTACGACCCCTACGCGAAGTCCCGCCTGACCGCCGGGTTGCTGGGCATTTTCCTCGGCGGATTTGGCGTGCACCGGTTCTACCTCGGCTACACCACGATCGGCGTGCTGCAGATCCTGGTGACCATCGCCACCTGCGGGCTCGGCAGCATCTGGGGCCTGATCGAGGGCATCTTGATCATCAGCGGCTCCACCATCACCACTGACGCCGAGGGCCGTCCGCTCCGCGAGTAGGTTCGTTACTCCAGCAGCCGGCGTACGACGGCGTCGGCGAGCAGCCGGCCACGGTCGGTAAGGACCATGGCGTCTCCGACGACATGGACCAGTCCCTGCAGCGCCAACTCCTCCACCACCGCAGGGTCGGTTGTCGTCAGGGCGAGGCCTTCGCGCATGCGGGTGCCGAGCATCACCGTCTCGACCGAGCGCTCATGCTCGGTCAACACTTCGTCGCCGGCCACGGGCAGTTCACCTCGAGCTATCGCGGCGGCGTACGTCGCGGGATGTTTGTGGTTCCACCAGCGTCGACCGGCAACGTAACCGTGGGCACCAGGACCGGCCCCCCACCACTCGTTGCCCCGCCAATACCCAAGGTTGTGGCGGCACTCGGCTCCGGGCTGCGACCAGTTGGACACCTCGTACCACGACATCCCGGCAGCACGAGTCAACTCGTCGATGATCACATAGCGACCAGCCGCGACATCATCATCGGGTTCGGCAATCTCCCGCCGCCTAACCCGTGCGGCCAGTCGCGTTCCCTCCTCGACGATGAGCGAGTACGCCGACAGGTGATCGACGCCCGCCTCGAGCACCGCTGAGACCGAGTGGGCGAGGTCCTCATCGCTCTCCCCCGGTGTGGCGTAGATGAGATCCGCACTCACGCGGTCGAATCCCGCCGACCGAGCCTCGGCGATCGCAGCGAGCGAACGTCCCGGCGTGTGCGTCCGCTCGAGGACCTCCAGCACGTGCGGAGCAAGGCTCTGGACGCCAAACGACACCCGCGTGAAGCCGCCTTCCCGAAGCTGCTCCAAAGCGGCTAGGTCCACCGAGTCAGGGTTGGCCTCGGTCGTGACCTCGGCGTCGGAGGCGAGCTCGAAATTCGACCGCAGCGCGTCAAGGACGCGGACCAGATCAAGCGCACCGATCAGTGTTGGCGTCCCTCCCCCGAAGAAGACGGTGTCGATGGGGCCCGCACCCGGCAAAGACTTCCGAGCGAGTTCGACCTCCGCGATGAGAGTGTCGGCATAGGACGCGCGATCGGCGCCGGGACCGAGCTCGGCCGCCGTATAGGTGTTGAAGTCGCAGTAGCCGCACCGGGAGGCACAGAAGGGGACGTGTAGGTAGAAGCCCCAGGTGTCCGGCCTGCGTGCCGCCTGCGCCGCCATGCCGCAATTCTCCCCGACTCAGCAGGCCACAAACCGGCGGGTGCGGCGTACAGTGGGGGTAGGTCGACGAAAAGGGGAACCCATGTCCAGCCCAACACCAGCACCGCAACAGCCGCTGTCGGATTCTGAAGCCCGGATGTGGGCCATGATCGCCCAGTTGTCGGGCATCGTGGTCGGCTTCCTCGGCTCCTTGATCATCATGCTCGTCCTCGGGCCTCGCAGTGCCTTTGTGAAGTCCCAATCGACGGAGGCGCTGAACTTCCAGATCACCGTGGCGATCGGCTATGTCATCGGCATCGTCCTGAGCCTCGTCCTCATCGGTGTGTTCGTGATGCTGGCCGTCTGGATCCTCAACATCATCTTCTGCATCATCGCCGGGCTGAAGAACAACAGCGGTGAGGAATACCGCTACCCGTTCACCCTGCGATTGGTGAAGTGATTCGCCGGCTGGGCGCCGGTGCAGCCAGCGTTGCTCTCGCCTTGGGCGCCCTCACCGCATGTGGTGGCAGCGCGACTGATCGCGCCGAGGACGTGATGAATGACGCTCTGAGCGGCAGCGCCTCGGTCCAACTCGACGAGGACGGAGGCGTCAAGGTCGAGGGCAGCGATGGAACCATGGAGATCGGCACGGGCAACCTGCCTGCCAACTGGCCGAGCGAGGTGCCTCCTCCGCCGGGCTTCACCGTAATCATGGCCGGCTCCACCGCGGGCGAGACGAACTGGACCGGCTCATTTCAGGCACCCGGCGACCAGACGGCCGCAGTAGAGGAATATGCCAAGGATCTGATGAACAAGGGCTTCGCCGTCGACGGCAATATCCCACTGGGCGCCAACGGGATGTATGGCCTGGTGGGCAACGGTTACCGGGTCGACTTCCTCGCGCTCGTCATGGGGGACGTCACTCAGGTAACCATGCGAATCGAGCCGACGTCCTAGTCCCTATTTCTTGGCCGACTCATCCGAGGTGGATAGCGCCGCAATGAAGGCCTCCTGGGGCACTTCCACGCGGCCTACCATCTTCATGCGTTTCTTGCCTTCCTTCTGCTTCTCCAGCAACTTGCGCTTGCGGCTGATATCGCCGCCGTAGCACTTGGCGAGCACGTCCTTGCGGATAGCGCGAACCGTCTCGCGCGCGATCACGCGCGAGCCGATGGCGGCCTGAATGGGAACTTCGAACTGCTGCCGGGGGATCAACTTGCGCAGTTTGGCTGTCATGGCCACCCCGTAGGCGTAGGCCTTGTCCTTGTGCACGATTGCGCTGAAGGCATCGACGGTATCGCCGTGCAAGAGGATGTCGACCTTGACCAGGTCGGCCACCTGCTCGCCGCTGGGCTCGTAGTCCAGTGAGGCGTAGCCCTTGGTGCGCGATTTCAACTGATCGAAGAAGTCGAACACGATCTCGGCCAACGGCAACGTGTAGCGCAGCTCCACGCGGTCCTGGCTCAGGTAGTCCATGCCGAGCAGGATCCCGCGCCGACTCTGGCACAGCTCCATGATCGTGCCGACGAAGTCAGACGGGGCGAGAACGGTCGCCTTCACCACCGGTTCGTGTACCTCGGCCACCTTCCCGGTCGGGAACTCCGACGGATTGGTCACGACGAGTTCGCGTCCGTCGTCCATCACCACGGTGTAGACGACGTTGGGTGCCGTCGAGATGAGGTCGAGGTTGAACTCTCGCTCGAGACGCTCGCGCACGATCTCCAGGTGCAGCAGACCGAGGAAGCCGCAGCGGAAGCCGAAGCCGAGCGCGACAGAGGTCTCGGGCTCGTAGACCAGCGCCGCATCGTTCAACTTCAGTTTGTCCAGCGCATCACGCAGATCCGGGTAGTCCGAACCGTCGATGGGATACAGGCCGGAGAACACCATGGGCTTGGGATCGCGGTACCCGCCCAGTGCCTGCGTCGCGCCCTTCTGAGCGGAGGTCACCGTGTCGCCGACCCGGGACTGCCGGACATCCTTGACACCGGTGATGAGGTAGCCGGTCTCCCCGACGCCGAGCCCCTGACTGGCCATCGGCTCCGGTGAGATGACGCCCACTTCGAGGAGGTCATGGACCGCGTGCGTCGACATCATCGCGATGCGCTCGCGTGCCGTGACATGCCCATCCATGACGCGCACGTAGGTCACCACGCCACGGTAGGTGTCGTAGACCGAGTCGAAGATCAAAGCCCGCAGGGGTGCATCAGCGTTCCCGACCGGCGCCGGGACAAGACGCACGACCTCCTCGAGGAGTTCGCGTACGCCGTCCCCGGTCTTGGCGCTCACCTTGAGCACGTCGTCCGGCGAGCAACCGATGATGTGCGCGAGTTCGGCGGCGTACTTCTCCGGCTGAGCGGCGGGCAGGTCAATCTTGTTGAGCACCGGAATGACCTGCAGATCGTTTTCCAGGGCGAGATAGAGGTTGGCAAGCGTCTGCGCCTCGATGCCCTGGGCCGCATCGACCAGCAGGACGGCGCCTTCACATGCCGCCAGGCTTCGGGAGACCTCGTAGGTGAAGTCCACGTGTCCGGGGGTGTCGATGAGGTTGAGGACGTAGTCGACGCCGTCATCGGCCCGGTAGGGCAGGCGCACGGCCTGGGACTTGATGGTGATCCCACGCTCGCGCTCGATATCCATCCGATCGAGGTACTGCGCGCGCATGGACCGTTCGTCGACGACGCCGGTCATCTGCAGCATGCGGTCGGCCAGGGTGGACTTGCCGTGGTCGATATGCGCGATGATGCAGAAGTTGCGGATGATGGCCGGATCGGTCCGGCCCGGCGCGGGGGCGGGCACTGGAGAATCCTCGCACGGGGGATCCATCGATCCCTCCTGGGCGCTCCCGGCCCACGTTTGTCACCCAGGACCGCGTATTCGGCCACTTTGGGGCCGCCGTGGCACGGTTGTAGGTGACAAACGCGAGGCGGGAGGGGCACGTGACCCGGATTTGGGGTGAACCGGCCCCACCGGGTAACCTTTTCCTTCGGCCCAGCCGCCTGGCGGGCCTTCCCGAGACGACAGGCAAGGGCTGGAC
>JAYNIC010000194.1:0-4481 GCA_038108715.1 Candidatus Nanopelagicales bacterium
GCCGCCGTCGTGGGCCGCGCCTGCATATCCGCGAGGGTGGGCGGATCCCAGCCCTCGAGGTAGGCCGCGAGGGCCTCCCCATGCAGAGTCGAGGTCGTATCGATGCCCACGGATTCGAAGATGTGCTCCAGACTGCCGGTACCATCCGCACCGCGCGACGCCTGCTGCCGTCGCCACAGGACGAGTTCCGCCTGGGCAAGACGCTGCGCAAGATCGGGGTCTGTCGGCGCGTAGATGACGGCGTACGCCGACCACTGCTCGACCAGATCGATGTCATGCCAGGGCGTGAGCGTGCCACCCCAGTCGAAGATGACCGCCTCGACGGTCATGCGCGGCAGAGATCGACGATTCGACCAGCGATGTCACCCACCGCAACGTCGGTGGATTCACCGGTGACCCGGTCGCGCAGTTCAACGACACCGTCCGCGAGTCGCTTGCCGACAACCACGATGGTGGGGATGCCGATGAGTTCCGCGTCCTTGAACTTGACACCGGGCGAAGCCCCGCGGCGATCATCGATGAGCACACGGACCCCGGCATCGGTGAGTTCGGCGGCAAGCGCCTCGGCGGTGTCGAATGGCGCGTCCTCCTTGCCGGTCGCCACGATGTGAACATCGGCCGGGGCCACCTCGCGCGGCCACACCAGGCCCTTCTCATCGAAGTGCTGCTCGGCAATGGCCGCGACAGCGCGCGAGACACCGAGCCCATAGGACCCCATGGTGACCGTGACCTGCTTGCCATTCTCGTCGAGCACCGTGAGGCCCAGCGCCTCGGCGTACTTGCGACCGAGCTGGAAGATGTGACCGATCTCGATGCCGCGCGCGATCTCCAGCGTGGCACCACAGCGCGGACACGGATCGCCCTCGATGATCTCGACCGCCTCGATCTCACCATCGACCGCAAAGTCTCGGCCGCGCACCAGGCCGTAGACGTGACGACCCTTCTCGTTGGCGCCGGTGATCCATGCGGTCCCCTCGGACACGCGCGGATCGACGAGGAATCGGATGTTGCCGTCACCGCCGAGGGCACCCGGCCCGATGTAGCCCTTGACCAAGGCCGGAAACTTCGGGAAGTCCTCCTCTTCGAAGGGGCGCAGCACCGCGGGGTGCATGGCCGCCTCGATGCGCTTGACGTCGACCTCGCGGTCACCCGGGACACCAATCGCCAGCGGCTCGGTGGTTCCGTCCGGGTACGTCGCCATGAAGACCACGTTCTTCAGTGTGTCCGCGGCCGTCCACGCCCGATCAGCGCGCCGTATGTCCTCGCGCTCATTGGACACGTCCACCAACGTCGCGATCGTGGGGGTGTCCGGAGTGTCGTGCACGACGGCCGCCGGGAAGCCCGAAACATCAAGGGCCGGCATGGGCGGGCTGACAACCGCTTCGACGTTCGCGGCGTAGTCGCACGCCGAACAGCGCACGTAGGTGTCCTCGCCATAGATCGTCGGCGCGAGGAACTCCTCACTCTGCGAGCCACCCATCGCGCCGGACTGTGCGGACACGATCACGTAGTCCAGCCCGAGCCGGTCGAAGCACGAGATGTAGGCATCTCGATGCCGCTGGTAGGAGTGTTCAAGCCCGGCGTCGTCGACGTCAAAGGAGTATGAGTCCTTCATGACGAACTCTCGACCGCGCAGGATACCCGCGCGGGGTCGCGCTTCATCGCGATACTTCGTTTGGATCTGGTAGATCACTAGGGGCAGGTCTTTGTACGACGAGTACTCACCCTTGACCATGAGCGTGAACATCTCTTCGTGAGTCGGGCCGAGGAGGTAATCGCCGTCCTTGCGGTCCTTCAGGCGGAAGAGGTTGTCCCCGTACTCCTCCCAACGGTTCGACCGTTCGTAGGGCTCACGCGGCAGCAGAGCCGGGAAGTGGACCTCCTGGAAACCCGCCTCGTCCATCTCCGCACGCACGATGTTCTCGATATTGCGATAGACGAGGTAGCCCAGCGGCAGCCAGGAGAAGATGCCGGGTGCGACGCGACGCACGTAACCCGCACGCACGAGAAGCCGGTGGCTGGGCACCTCCGCATCGGCGGGATCGTCCCGCAGCGTGCGGACGAACAGGGTGGACATGCGCAGCAGCACGGGGATCTCCTCTTCGACGGCCCTGGCGAGGATACCGGCATGGCTAGAGCAGGACGGTCGCGAACTCCCCCACCTGGCGCAGGCCGACGGCGGCGTAGCACGCCCGGGCCGCGTGGTTGTAGTCATTGACGTAGAGGCTCACCATCGGCGCAATGGAGCGGCGGGCATAGTGAACGACCGCCGACATGCCCGGCACCGACAGTCCCTCACCCCGCCGGTTGGGGGTCACCCATACACCCTGGACCTGGCACGCCTTCGACGACAGCGCCCCAATCTCGGCCTTGAAGACCACTGTTCCCTGCTCCATCCGCACGAGGGCACGGCGACCGTGCACCAATTCGGCGATCCGGGCCCGGTAGGCGGCGGCAGCGCCTCCGGATATCGGGGAGATCCCCACCTCTTCGGTGAACATCGCCACGCAGGCGGGCACGAGTACGTCGATTTCGTGGGGAAGAGCCGGTCGCACGAGCGGATCGGGCGCGACCTCGCCGTCGCGATCGATCACGAGCAACGGCTGTGCAGAACGGACCTCGCGGGGTCGACCCCAACGGCTCTCGACGCGTCCCCACAGATCGAGAACCTCATCGGCCGGCCCCACGAAGGACGAGCCCCGACGTCCGGTGCGCAGCAGCCGATCCGCAAAAGCGATCCGGCTGTCCGCATCTGTGGCCACCGGGATGATGTTGGCTCCGACATGCAGAGCGGAGACCAGGTCACCGCCACGGAAGTAGCCCCACAGATCGGCGCCAATCCGACCGCCGAGCGCCTCGAGTCGACTGGCGACGAAGCAGTGCGTGACCGGGTCCGCGTCGAGCAATCGACGCAGAGCGGGGGCATCGGCCGCGGTCAGCGGTCGGGTCGCGCCCTCAGCTGACGCTGACGACTGGACCACCGGAGCGGTCATCGTCGGACATCTCCTCGGCCAGACGCATGGCCTCCTCGATCAGGGTCTCCACGATTTGGTGTTCGGGAACGGTCTTGATCACCTCGCCCTTGACGAAGATCTGACCCTTTCCGTTGCCCGAAGCGACACCGAGGTCGGCCTCGCGCGCCTCTCCCGGACCGTTGACCACGCATCCCATGACGGCGACACGTAGCGGCACCTCGAGCCCCTCCAAACCAGCGGTGACCTCGTTGGCCAGCGTGTAGACATCGACCTGCGCTCGTCCGCATGAGGGGCACGACACGATCTCGAGACCTCGCTGGCGCAGGTTCAGCGACTCCAAGATGCCGATGCCGACCTTGACCTCCTCGATCGGCGGCGCGGAGAGGGAAACGCGGATCGTGTCACCGATGCCTTGCGACAGCAGCGCACCGAAGGCCACCGCGGACTTGATAGTGCCCTGGAAGGCCGGACCGGCCTCGGTGACTCCGAGGTGCAGTGGGTAGTCACAGGACTCGGCGAGCAAGCGGTAGGCCTGCACCATCGTGACCGGGTCGTGGTGCTTGACGGAGATCTTGATGTCGCCAAAGCCGTGCTCCTCGAACAGCGAGGCTTCCCACAGGGCCGACTCGACGAGAGCTTCGGGCGTTGCCCTGCCGTACTTGTCCATGAGCCGCTTGTCGAGCGATCCGGCATTAACGCCGATACGGATCGGCGTACCCGCATCGCCGGCCGCCTTGGCGATCTCCTTGACCTTGTCATCGAACTTCTTGATGTTGCCCGGATTGACGCGCACACCAGCGCACCCGGCATCGATCGCCGCGAAAACGTACTTGGGCTGGAAGTGGATGTCGGCGATCACCGGGATGCCGGACTTCTTGGCGATGATCGGCAGAGCGTCGGCATCGTCCTGGCTGGGTACGGCGACGCGCACGACCTGACAGCCGGATGCGGTGAGTTCAGCGATCTGCTGCAGGGTGGCATTGACGTCGGCAGTCAAGGTCGTGGCCATGGACTGAACGCTCACGGGCGCATCCCCGCCGACGTACACCGGGTGAGTGTCATGGCGCAGCAGGAGTTGGCGCGTCTGGCGCCGGGGTGCAAGCACGGGAGGCGGGGCGGAGGGAAGGCCGAGATCGATACTCACCGCCCCAGTATCCCCGACAACCGTTTCTCCCGCTAAGCGGGACAAACGGCAGCGGGTCCTAGCCCAAGGTGATGGGCTTGATGATGTCGGCGAGGATGACGACCGCACCCACCACGACGAGCGCCATGGCCACGACGTACGCCACCGGCATCAACTTGGCGACATCGACCGGCCCGGGGTCGGGCTTGCGCCGCAGCCGGGCAAGTTGGCGGCGCGCACCCTCGTAGAGCGCCCCGGCCACGTGGCCACCATCCAGCGGCAGGATGGGCAGCAGATTGAACAGGAAGAGAAACAGGTTCAGTGACGCCGCAAGCCCGAGGAACATCGCGATCTTGCCCTCAACCGGCTCCTGGGATGCTGCG
>JAYNIC010000195.1:0-4438 GCA_038108715.1 Candidatus Nanopelagicales bacterium
CCCCCGGTCATCTCCGCCTGGAATCCGGTGGAGGCCGCCTCCCAGGGCTCAATCCAGGTGAGGTCTAAAGCGTCCTGACTCGGCGAGCAGTCACCATCGCACGGGACGATGAAACATAGGCTCACCGCATGCTGCCTCGGGTCGTGGTAGCCGCTCACCATCGGATCTGGGAAGTACTCGGCGACGGTGAACGGTGCCGGACTTACCGGCAGCCGAGGCAAGGCGACCGGTCCGAGGTCTTTCTCCAAATGGCGCAGCAGCGCGTCGCGCAGGCGTTCGCCGTAGAGAACGCGACCGGACACGAGAGCACGGCTGATACTGCCGTCCGGCATGGCCCGCAGGAGGAGGCCGATGCTGGTGATGCGCCCCAGCGAGTCGGTTCGCACAGGAATCGCCTCGACGTATACCAGCGGCAAACGCTCACGCGCCTGCTCGAGGTCCTCGTCGCTCAGCCATGAGCTGCGCGTATCGAGCATGTCGCTCATGCGATCTCCCGTCGTCGATCTGCACCTCGAGGGCGCCGTTTGCTCTGACGAGCCCTACCCTCAAGACATGACGACTGTAGAGCCCAGCCAGCCCGATGGGTCCGCCTACCCCGTGACGATGCCCGATAGCGAATGGCGTGCCCGCCTGTCCCCGATGGAGTACGCCGTCCTTCGCGAGGGAGGTACCGAGCGCGCCTTCACCGGCGAATACACCGACACCGAGACCGAGGGTGTCTACTCCTGTCGCGCCTGCGGCTGTGAGCTCTTCCGATCCCACGAAAAGTTCCACTCCCACTGTGGCTGGCCCTCCTTTTTCAGCCCCCTCGCCGGTGACCGCATCATCGAGATTGAGGATCGCTCGCTCGGCATGCTGCGTACGGAGGTTCGGTGCGCGTCCTGTGGGAGCCACCTGGGCCATGTCTTCGCCGGTGAGGGCTACGACACGCCGACCGATCTGCGCTACTGCATCAACAGTGTCTGCCTCACGCTGGAGCCAGCGGGCGACGGCGTGGATGCCGGGCAGTGAGCCGTTTCCGGCGTAATGTGACGGTGTGACCGCGGTAGCCGACGACGCCTTCGATCGTGCGTTGCGGAGCCTGCACGAGGTCCGATTCCGGCCCGAGCTGTCCGTCGAGGAAAGCCCCGCTCCACAGCGCCTGGCCCCCCATGCCGTTGCCCTCACGGCCGAATTCGTCGAGGATGACGAGGACCTGGCCAGCGGGCGTTTTGTGCTCCTGCACGACCCCGATGGAGTGGACGCCTGGGACGGAGACTTCCGTGCAGTGACGTTCATCAAGGCCGTACTCGAACCTGATCTCGCGACGGACCCTATGCTCACAGGGGTGGCCTGGACATGGCTCTTGGAGGCCCTGGAGTCCTATGCCGGACCTGTGCGAGAACTGGGCGGCACCGTCACCCGGGTGATGAGTGAGTCCTTCGGCACCCTGGGCGATCGGGACGTGGCTGGCCAGGTCGAAATCCGCGCATCATGGACGCCGTCGAGTGATCCCAGCGTCATAGGTGGCTCTGCTCAGGCGTGGGGGGCAGCACTCGCACATGCGGCTGGACTGCTTCCGGTGCCCGACGGTGTCGCCATCTTGACACCGGGACGCACTCAGCATGAGTGATGCGCCGGAGTTGCCGCCGGTTGAACCCATCGACGGCATCCCGCACGTCACCACCAATCCGAGGGAGCTTGATCGCGCGATCGAGTCGCTCCTATCCGGATCTGGCCCGCTCGGGGTGGATGCCGAGCGGGCGTCAGGATTCCGCTACGGCCAACGGGCCTACCTCGTGCAATTCCATCGCCGGGCCGGCGGCACCTGGCTCATCGATCCGATCGCGCTGCCCGATCTCAGTAGTCTGCGCGATGCCTTGTCAGACGCCGTGTGGATCCTCCATGCCGCAAGTCAAGATGTTCCCTGCCTTCGTGAGGTCGGTCTCCAGCCTCCAGAAATCTTCGACACAGAGATGGCCGCGCGGCTCCTAGGCCGTGAGCGTGTCGGCCTGGGTCCCCTCGTCGAATCCGAACTGGGTCTACACCTGGCCAAGGGGCACGGGGCGGCCGACTGGTCACAGCGACCGATCCCGGACGACTGGCGACACTACGCCGCACTTGACGTCGAGGTGCTACCCGACCTCTACGACCGACTCATGCCTGAACTGGTGGCATCCGGCAAGGAGCACTGGGAGCGGGAGGAGTCCGAGGCCGTGCGCACCGCCCCTCCTCCTCCAGCGCGTGAAGACCCATGGCGCCGCACCTCCGGCCTGCACAAGGTGCGAGGCAAACGCGATCTGGCCATCGTGCGCAGCCTGTGGTGGAGCCGGGACGAACTCGCGCAGTTGCGCGACACCAGCCCGGGCCGCATTCTGCCCGATGCTGCCCTCGTCGCCGCGGTCAACGCGCACCCAACCAATAGGGACGCCTTGGCAGCGCTGCCTGAGTTTCGACGACGCGGCGCCGCTCGGCATGTGTCACGCTGGTGGCGCGCCATGGAGGACGCTCGTCAATTGCCGGAGCACGACTTGCCGGAAAAGTCACTTCCCTCAGACGGTCCTCCGCCGCCGCGCATGTGGCGCGACAAGGATCCGACGGCCGCTGATCGCTTGGACCGTACCAAAGCCGCACTGACGCAGCTCTCCGAGACCCACAACGTTCCGGTGGAGAATCTGGTGACTCCCGACTATGTCCGGCGTTTGGCGTGGCGGCCACCGGAGCCTCTCACCGAGGCCGCTGTTGGAGCCGCCCTGGGCGAGCGCGGCGCCCGCGCGTGGCAGATACAGCTGGTCTCTGGCCCGCTCCTCGGCGCCCTAGCAGACACCGGCCCGGACTAGCGCTCGGCAGAAATCCCTGTCTCCGGCAGGCGCGCCGTGACCTCCTCGACGATACGGCGAGTGATCCGCTGTGTCGTGAGACCAGCATCCTCGAGAACGGCAGTCCGGCTTCCGTGTTCCGGGAACGCGCGTGGCACACCGAACGTGAGCGTCGGCAGGTTCAGGTTTGCGTCTTCGAGGGCGGATCTCACGGCCGTGCCAATCCCGCCAGACCGGGAATTGTCTTCCAGAACCACGACCACAGACACAGCTCGCGCCATCTCCACGACCTCCGAGGGCACGGGAAGAGGCCATCGAGGGTCTGCCACGCGTGCAGTGATGCCTTGCGCGTGAAGGCCGCTCGCGACCTCCATCGCCAGCGTGGCAAAGACACCCACTCCCACGATGAGAACCGTCGGGTCGGCATCATCCCGCAAGACGTCCACCACACCCTGTCGACGTAGCGCGGGAACGAAGTCGACCACTGCCCCCTTGGGGAATCTGATGACCGTCGGACCATCATCCACGGCAATCGCCTCACGCAGCGCCTCAACGAGGGTTTCAGCATCACGCGGGGCAGCGAGCCGGAGCCCGGGCACCACCCCCAAGATGCTCATGTCCCACACGCCGTTATGGCTCGGACCGTCGTCTCCGGTAACGCCCGCCCGATCGAGCACGAACGTGACACCGGCGCGATGTAGCGCACAGTCCATGAGCACCTGGTCGAAGGCGCGATTGAGGAAGGTGGCGTAGACCGCGACGACCGGATGGAGGCCGGCGAAGGCCATCCCTGCGGCACTCGCCGCCGCATGCTGTTCGGCGATGCCGACATCGAAGGTGCGGTCCGGATAAGCCGCGCAGAATTGGTCCAACCCGGTCGGCCCCATCATGGCGGCCGTGATCGCGACGATCGAGTCATCTTCAGCACCGAGGCGGACAAGTTCGTCCGCGAAGACATCGGTCCACGTCAAAGCCGACGCCTTCATCGCTCGGCCGGTATCAGTATCGATCACACCGTTACCGTGGAAACGATCAGCCTCGTCATTCTCCGCGGGCCGATACCCGCGGCCCTTTTCGGTGATGACGTGCACGATGACGGGTGCATCGAATGCCTTGGCCCGACCCAAGGCATGCTCAAGAGCTGCGGTGTCGTGGCCGTCAATCGGGCCGATGTACTTCAGGCCGAGGTCTTCGAACATCCCCTGCGGCGCGACTATGTCCTTCAGGCCCTTCTTCATCCCGTGCAGGGCTTCGTACACCGGGGTGCCGACCACGGGGGTGCGCTGCAGTGTGCGACGTCCCCATTCCAGGAAACGTTCGTAGCCCTGTGTGGTCCGCAGGGTGGATAGATGATGCGCCACTCCCCCGATGGTGGGTGAGTACGAGCGTTCGTTGTCATTGACGACAATGATGAGCGGCCGGTCGGAGGCCGCGATGGTGTTCAAGGCCTCCCAGGCCATCCCACCCGTCAGCGAACCATCCCCCACTACGGCAACCACATGTCGACCCGTGTCCCCGCCGAGGCGATCGGTCAAGTGCCAGGCCTTGGCGATTCCGTCGGCGTAGGAAAGCGCTGTCGAGGCGTGGGAATTCTCGATGATGTCGTGTTCAGACTCGGCCCGGCTCGGGTACCCCGAAAG
>JAYNIC010000196.1:0-4426 GCA_038108715.1 Candidatus Nanopelagicales bacterium
TTCCTGGAGAGGGCCGGGCTTGATGCGGTCGGCGTCTTCGGCTACTCCGACGAGGAGGGAACCGCAGCGGTCGATCTCGACGATCACGTTGATGAAGTGGAGATCGAACGACGAGTCGACCTGGTGTCGCGTCTGGTCGATGACATTGCCCTCGAACGTGCCGAGGGGCGCGTGGGTGAGCGCATTGAAGTGATCGTCGAGGAAATCGAGAATGGCGTTGCCTTCGGTCGCGCCGCGCACCAGGGCATGGATGACGCAGGTGTGGTCCTACCCGGAGTGGATGCTCAGATCGGTGATGTCCTTGCTGCGACCGTGGTGGGTCTGGACGGCATCGACCTGGTCGGAGAACCGGCGTGAGCGAGGAACACGCGCGACACCACTCGCTGCCGCCGGCGGTCCCTGATCACGCCGGTGATCCGGTCGGCACACGCCGCGTCGCCACGATTCCCAACCTCCTGACGCTCATCCGACTTCTGCTGGTACCCGTGCTCGGCGTACTCCTGCTGGCCGATGGCGGCGACGACGGCGAAATGCGCTGGTGGGCCACTGTCGTTTTTGTGGGGGCGGCGCTGACCGATCTCGTCGATGGGGCTCTGGCGCGACGTAGCGGAACCGTCACGACCCTCGGGAAGATCGCCGATCCGATCGCAGACAAGGCGATCACCGGCGTGGCCTTGATCGGATTGTCGATCATCGCTGAACTGCCGTGGTGGGTGACCCTGGTCATTCTTGGTCGTGAAGTGGCGGTGACGATCCTGCGCTTCGTCGTAATCCGCCACGGGGTCATCCCGGCTTCCCGCGGCGGCAAGGTCAAAACGGTCGCGCAGATCATCGCGATTGCGTTGTACGTCGCGCCGCTGAGCGAGGTGTGGGATCCGCTGCGCATCGTGACGATGGCGATCGCGGTAGTGCTTACCGTGGTGACCGGTGTGGATTACGCCGTACGCGCCCGTCGGCTGACCCGGGAGAGTCGCGATGAGTGAGTCTCAAGACGTTCTGACCCTGGCGCGGCAGATCGTCACCACGCTCACCGAGCGCGGGGAGACGGTGGCCGCGGCAGAAAGCCTGACCGGTGGTCTGGTCTGCGCTTCTCTCACGGACGTGCCAGGAGCGTCAGCCTGCGTGCGCGGGGGAGTCGTGTCGTACTCCGTCGAGGTGAAGGTGGACGTCCTCGGGGTGGATCCGGAACTCCTTGGTCGATTAGGGGCCGTTGACCCGGCGGTAGCGGTCGCCATGGCCGAGGGGGCGCGACGGTTGCTCGGTGCCACATATGGCGTGGCCACGACCGGGGCCGCCGGCCCGGACCCGGCGCCGGGTGGATCGGAGACGCAGGACGTGCCGGCGGGGAGGGGCTTCGTGGCCGTGTGCGGGCCCCGAGCCGATGCGGTCCAGGGCTTCTCGGTCGCGCCGGACGGTCGGGACGTCGTACGCGCGGCCGCCGTCCACGCAGCCCTGCGCCTGCTGGCGCAGGAACTGTCGACGTGAGCCCATGGGGTGGCCTGTTGGCTGCCCTCACCAGGCCCCCGGCGAACTGACGATCTGACGCGCCGGACCCGCGACGGGCAAGTGTCGCCCGGTGCGGGTAACGTGTCGCCCGTGATCATGATGCGCGAGATCCTCGGTGCCGAGCTCCGGCAGCGTCGCCTGGCGCAGGGGCGCACCCTGCGGGATGTCTCGGCCGCTGCCTCGGTGTCGCTGGGCTACCTGTCCGAGGTCGAGCGTGGCGAGAAGGAAGCCTCCTCGGAGTTGCTCCTGTCGATCTGTGGGGCGTTGGATCTGCCCCTGTCGCAACTACTGGCTGCCCTCGCGGTGCGTGTCGCCGAGCTGGAGCCAGCCCCCATCTCGATCGCTGCCTGAGCCTGCCCCCGCTGAGGGTGCGCTCGCGTACCTGCAATCGGCTCGATTTCCGCTCCGGAGCGCACACTCGGCGAAGCACTACGTAGATCCCGGGCCGGGTTGGCAGTGCGGACACCAGTAGGCATCGCGCTCATATCGGCCGCTGCGCTGGCGGCCGAAACAGATGCGGGTGCCACAGCGACGACACGGCCGCTTGGCCCGGCCGTAGACATAGTGCTGTTCGCGTAGATCTCCGGTTGAGACCTGTGCTCCGTGTCCCTGGTTGGCGGCCATCAGGCGCCGAGTTCGGTTGATGAGTCGCGGCAGGTCGGTGACTTCGCGCACTGGTGTCCATGGTGAGACGCCGTGCAGGAAGAGTCCCTCCGAGACATAGATGAGGCCGAATCCAGCGACGATCGTTTGATCGAGCAGAGCGTCTCCGATCGCGCGGTCCGGCTCGCGCTGGAGTCGGCGTACGACATCCTCGATATCGACGTTCGGGTCGAGAATGTCCGGTCCGAGGTGGCCGATGATGCTGGGCTCATCGCGCGTGGAGAGTAGTTCGATGACCGGAAGGCGGTATCCGACCGCGGTCCAGCCGGTGGTGCGCAACACCGCACGGACCTCATGGTCCGGGCCACCGCGCCAGGGTCGCTCGGGTCGGTAGAGGTGCCAACTGCCGGTCATCTTGAAGTGGGTGTGCAAGGTCAGGGCGTTGTCGAGACGGAAGAGCAGATGCTTGCCGTAGGAGCGGACTTGCACGACCTGGTGGCCGGCCAGGTTGGTCGTCGCGAGTGATGGGATGCGGAAGTCCGGATCCAGCAGTTGCTGGCCCCCGAGGGCGTCATCAAGCCGGCGCGCGGCCAACCAGACGGTGTCTCCCTCAGGCATGCACCGATTCTGCCGGGACCTGATGGCGTTCGCGCAGGACCACCCGAAGCACCAGGGCGAGCCCGACGAGCCAGGTGGACAGGAGTACGGCGTACACGGTGATCCACAGGGCTGCCGGTGCGCTCACGGCCGCAAGCAGGATCCGGGCGTTGAGGAGGACGATCACACCGCCAATGACGACGCCGAGGATGCGCGGGTTCATGTGGCGTACGGCCGCGGCGGCGAAGGGGGCAGCGATGGCACCGCCGACGAGGAGGGCGATGACGTAGCCGATCTCAACGCCATGGATACCGAGGCCGAGGAAGAAGCCGAGCGTTGCGGAGGTGGCGACGAGGAACTCGGCGGTGCTCACCGTGCCAATGACGCGAGCGGGTGCGAGGCGGCCGTCGGCGAGGAGAGTGGGGGTGGTCACCGGGCCCCAGCCACCGCCTCCGGTCGCGTCGATAAATCCGCCGGCCAAACCAAGGGGTGCGAGCATGCGTAGGCCCGGTGTGCCCGGACGGCGACGCGGCGCACGTCCGATGAGGAAGCGGAGCAGGACGTAGAGGCCAAGGCAGAAGAGAAGTCCGGCAGCGACGGGACGTGCCGCCTCGGTGCTGAGGGAGGACAGGAAGAGCGCGCCGAAGAAGGAACCGACGGCACCGGGAATGGCGATACGGCGTACGGTCAACCAGTCGACATTGCCGAACTTGTGATGGGAGATTCCGGAGATCGCGGCGGTGCCGATTTTGGACATCTGCACCGATGCTGAGGCGACAGCGGGGGAGAGTCCCATGGCAATGAGAAGCGTCGAGGATGTGACCCCGTAGCCCATGCCCAGTGCGCCATCGACGAATTGCGCACCGAGACCGGCGAGCGCGACGAGGAGCAGAACCTGCATGACCATCTCTTCCGCGAGTGTGACCCACACCACAAATGTAGGTAATCTCTACTGTCAAAGGTGACTATACCAGGACATGCCGCATGGATCAGAACTCGGGGTCCGGTGCGGAGTGTCGACCGGTGCCGGGCCACAAGCCGACCGTTGTTGGGGTCGCGCGTGGCCAGAAACCCCCATGGGTGTCGGCAATTGCCCAGGTGCCGATTGCCCGGGCTACTGCCAGGCGAGCGGATCCTCGAGGAGCTTGCGTACACGGGAGGGAAAGCGCTGGGCCACGACATCAGCCAGCGTGACCTCGTCGAGGATTTGGCGCTCGGCGGCGCGTAGCGCGACGAGGACGGGTTGGAGGCCCTCGGCCGGTCCGCTATACCGGAGGTTCTCGGGGCGCGTACCGGCGATGTCGGCCAGCGCGCCATCGACCGCTCGGATGACATCGGCGAGGCGAATCTCACTCGCTGGTCGGGCGAGGCTCCAGCCCCCCTCTGGGCCGCGCCGAGCGCGGACGAGAGTGGCGCGGCGAAGTTCGGCGAGGATCGAACCGAGGTAGGAGGTGGGGATGCGTTGGCGCCGAGCAATCTCGTCCGTTGTGAGTGGGGCGTCTGGTGAGGCGGCGAGTTCGAGCGCGGCGCGCAGGGCGTAGTCCGTACGTGCCGGGAGCCTCATGGGGTCACGATAGCGACTCGGCGTTTCGACCCGCCGACATCACCGGGTTGGGGATATCGCTGGCAAGGTTGCCCGCACGAAATCTGCGCAGGTGTGGATAGCGCTGGCAAGGTTGCCCGCACGAAATCTGCGCAGGTGTGGATAGCGCTGGCAAGG
>JAYNIC010000197.1:0-1229 GCA_038108715.1 Candidatus Nanopelagicales bacterium
ACCTGAACGATGCTGTGCGCATGCTCGAGGCCAACTATGCCTCGGCGGACGACATCGACCTGGCGATGAAGAAGGGTTGCGGCTACCCGATGGGTCCGTTCGAGTTGCTCGACGTGGTTGGCCTCGACGTGTCCCTTGCCATCCAACAGACGCTGTACAGAGAGTTCCGGGAGCGCGGGTTTGCACCCGCTCCGCGGCTTGAACATCTGGTGACGGCCGGTTATCTGGGACGCAAGTCCGGCCGCGGCTTCCGCACCTACGAGTAGGTCGTCACGCATGGGCAAACGCCGACCGGCCCGCAAGCCGGTGACGCCCCGGCCGGATGTGCTCGAAGAGCACCCGGACGGTGACTGGTATGTCCGAGCCATCACCGGTTCGGCGTCGACGAAGCGGTATCGATGCCCCGGGTGCGACCACGAGATCGTGCCGGCGACTCCCCATATCGTTGCGTGGCCGGCCGATCGCAGCATCGACGATCGCCGCCACTGGCATACGCCGTGCTGGAAGGCGCGCAATAGGCGAGGCCCGGGGCGATGAGCCAGTCCGAGGAAATCCGCGCGACGAGCGTTCTGCCTGCCGATCGCCGACCGATCGAGTTGAGGACCTCCGATGGGCTGCGACTTGTCGGCGAGGTGGCGCTCCCGGTGGGGCGTCCAGCGCGGGCGACTCTCGTGTGTGCTCACCCGCTGCCGACGCACGGCGGCATGATGGACAGTCACCTGCTGCGCAAGGCCGCCTGGCGGCTGCCCGCCTTGGCAGACATCGCCGTTGTTCGCTTCAATACGCGCGGCACGACATCCACGGCGGGGACCAGCGAGGGGGAGTTCGACGCCTCGAACGGCGAGGGGCTCGATCTGGCTGCGGCGGTGGCGTGGACCCGTGACCAGGGCTTGCCGGAGCCGTGGCTGCTGGGCTGGTCGTTTGGCAGTGACGTCGTACTGCGCCATGGAATCCCCCACGACCCGGCCGGAGTGATCGCCGTGTCGCCACCGCTGCGGTACACGTCGCCCGAGGAACTCGACGCGTGGAGCGCCGTGACGACACCGATCGTGTGCCTGGTGCCGGAGAACGACGACTACCTCCGGCCGGAGGCAGCGCGCGAGCGCTTTGCCGTCGTACCGAGCGCGCACATCGTCGTTGGCGAGGGGATGGGCCACCTGTGGGTGGGTGAGCCGGCGGTCCGCCGCGTGCTGGGTGAGGTGACAGCGCGATTGCGCCCCGAACTTCCA
>JAYNIC010000197.1:1239-2122 GCA_038108715.1 Candidatus Nanopelagicales bacterium
ATCTTGCTGGCAAGCGAGCGCTGGTGACGGGAGCGTCACGCGGAATCGGTCGGGCGATCGCTCTCGCCTACGCTGCCGCGGGAGCTGACGTTGCGATCCTGGCGCGCAACGCCGACCTCCTCGGCGAGGTCGCACGGCAGATCGACGGCCTGGGGCGACGTGCCGTGGTCGTCATCGCCGACATCATGGATCCGGAAGCCACGCGGGCCGCTGTGTCTGAAGCCATCGCTGAACTCGGTGGCCTTGACGTCCTCGTCAACAACGCTGGCGGCAACTCTTTCTCCATCCCCGTCGCGCATATGCGTATGAGCGGATGGGAGAAGACCATGCGGCTCAACGTGGATTCGCTTGTGCACATCACTCAGGAGGCTGTGCCCGCGTTGGCCGAGGGCGGCGGCTCCATCATCAATGTGTCGTCCGTTGCTGGGCTCCGCGGAGCGCCGACAATGGCCCACTATGGGGCGTCGAAGGCGGCGGTGATCTCGCTGACGCAATCGTTGGCGATCGAGACAGCATGGATGGGAGTCCGGGTCAACGCTCTTGTCCCGGGATGGATCGAGACCGACCTCACCGATTTCCTCCGCGCCAACGAAGATGCCGAGCGCGGCACCCTGTCACGGGTGCCCATGCAGCGATGGGGTCGCGTCGAGGAAATTGCGGAGCCCGCGGTCTTCCTCGCCTCGAGTGCTTCGTCGTTCATGACCGGTCAGGTCCTCGTCGTCGACGGCGGCCTGTCGGCGATGCCGTAGGTTCGGCATGGGCCGCTATCTGCTGTTGCATGCCTTCCCCTTCGACTCTTCTTTGTGGGATGACGTCGGTGCGGTCCTGCGCGAGACCGGGCATCAGGTTCTCCCACGCATCCTCGTTGATGTCGTGGGACTCG
>JAYNIC010000197.1:2132-4423 GCA_038108715.1 Candidatus Nanopelagicales bacterium
GTTTTGGGTCGGCTCAGTTGCCGGCCGCCGATCCCGCTATCGACTGCTTCGTGGATGCGATTCTGCCTGTGCTCAACGATGAACCCGCCGTCGTCGCGGGTTGCTCAATGGGGGGTTACGTCGCCCTCGGCATCGCGAGGCGCCGCCCCGAGCTCGTCGAGGCTCTCGCTCTCGTCGATACCAAGGCCACGTCTGACGCGCCCGCGGCCCAGGAGGGTCGCGAGCGTACCGCGGGGTTGGCCGAGGCCGGCGAGGATTGGTCGGTGGGCATGATCACCGGCCTGCTCGGCGAGACCACGCGGGCGCGACGGCCGGACGCCGTACGTCGTGTTGAGAGTGTGCTCGCCACGGCCAACGCAGCCACGGTGGCGTGGGCGCAGCGCGCTATGGCCGCGCGTCCGGACTCCCGCGACGTCGTGGCGGCGCTGGATGTGCCGATCCTGGTCGTCATGGGGGAGGAGGACACGATGAGCCCGCGGCCGGAGCAGGAACTTATCCTCGCCGAGGCCAAGCAGGGTCGGCTGATCACGATCGTGGAGTCCGGGCACCTCTCGCCGATTGAGGCGCCGGCAGAGGTCGCCGCCGCGCTCCTCACCCTCTCCACCTCTCGTTGACGCCGGTCAGCGGATGGGGAGGCTAAGTGTCGATGCCGACACCGCGCATGATCTCCCGGACGAACGCCTTGATCCCGCTCGGCCACTGCGGGTGGGTGCCGTCGCTGACGAAGTACTCGGGGTTGTCAACCGAGACCGAGTACCAATCAGCGATCACCGCGTTTGGGTATTCGGGCACGACCAGGGCGATGAGTTCGTTGTTCGGCTCCATCCACGGCCGCGGCACGTTGGTGTTCACCACGACGACGCGCGCGCGGTCGCTCAAGATATCGAGCATCTCGCGAAGCTGATCCTCGGTGAGAATGCCGTTCGTGCCGGTATGGATGACGACAGTGGGCGCCAGCAAACCCTTCTTCGACAATTTCTGTACGCGCTCGAGCACGCCGGAGGCCTGGCGACTGACCTCGGCGTCCACCTGAGTCTGATCAATCTTGGCCATGAGCTGATCGGCGATGCCGAGCATGACGGAGTCGCCGATGGCGGAGACCGCGCCATTCTTGTTGACGGGCAATCCGTCCTTCGATGTTTGACCCGTGGGTGAGGGATCCGTCGACGAGGAGGAATCAGGACTTGTGGTCGGTCCCGTCGAGGGAGTGGTGGTCGACGTATCGTCAATGAGCCGCTCGGTCGGGCCGCCGTCGTCTATGCCGATCGCTGCGGCCACGTCGTCGGGGATTTGCTCGTCGGCCGGCTTTGCTGTTGCCAGGCCCGCGCCGATGAGCCCCAGCGCGGCCATGGCAACTGCGGAGCCGGCGAGGACGCGTCGACCGAGATACGCACGATCCTTCGGGTCAGCCTCCCGCCACTGGGTGAGGAACCGGCCGATGGCGCCGCGGCGGATCGGGATCTCGACGTAGCGGTAGGACAGTTCGGCAACGATGAAGGTAAGGCCCAGGCGCAGTACGAGATTGGCAAAGCCCTCCAGGGGGATGTCGAGCACCGGGCGCGTGATGACGAAGATCGGCCAGTGCCACAGGTACAGGCCGTACGAGCGCTGGCCGATGTAGCGCCAGGGCTGGGAGCCGATCATCTTGCCGAACGGCGCCCCGGGATGGCTGGCCGCGGCGATGAGGATCACGACGAGGATCGACAGGATGAGGAATCCGCCGCGGTACATGAAGGGCGAGTACTCGCCCACCTGCCAGAAAAACCACACGACCGCCAGAAGTGCGGTGAAACCGATGGCGGTGATGATCGCCTGCGCTCCGACGGTGAGCCGTGTGGACAGGCGACCCGGTCGCCACACCATGGCGAGGGCGGCACCGAGGAGAAGACCCATGATGTGCGTATCCGTGCCGAAGTACGCACGACTGGGGTCTGCATCGACCGGGAAGCCGTTGGACGCGGACAGGAAGATCATCCATGCCGTCGACACGACCGAGCCGCTGAGGGCGACCCAGAAGACGCCGCGTCGTCCGCGCCAACGCATGAGGAGAACAGCAATGGCGGGCCAGATCAGGTAGAACTGCTCCTCCACCGCCAGGGACCACAGGTGCTGCAGGAAGGCGGGCCGGCCAATGGCCTCGAAGTACGACTGGTCGGCAACGATGTACCACCAGTTGGTGACGTAGAACAGCGACGCGAGCGCGTCCGCGCGAAAAGTTGCGGCCGAATCCCGGTAGATGAAGGCGGTCGCCGCGCCCACGACGACCAGGACGAGGATGAGTGCCGGAAGGA
>JAYNIC010000198.1:0-865 GCA_038108715.1 Candidatus Nanopelagicales bacterium
CTCCCGCCATTGGACCGGTGGTCTGGGGCGCAGACGGCGAACAACTCGACGCGATCACCATGACGCAGTCACTCACCGACTACCGCGACCATGGCGGTCCTCGCTTTCCCACCCTGGCCATGAAGGGCCAGCAGGTATTCCGCTGGGCTGTGTCGAAGATGACCGAGGTCGCCAAACTTGCCGTGGCCAAGGCCGGCATCACGGCCGATGATCTGGACGCCTTCATTCCGCATCAGGCCAACATGCGCATCACCGACGCCATGGTGCGCTCGCTCGGGCTTCCCGCGCACGTCCCGGTGGCTCGCGACATCGAGACCACTGGCAACACCTCGGCTGCATCCATCCCCATCGCGATGGATCGCATGCTGGCTTCCGGCGAGGTGCCGCACGGCGGCCTCGCTCTCACCATCGGCTTCGGTGCGGGCCTTGCCTACGCCGCCCAGGTCGTGGTCCTGCCCTAGTCTGCTCAACACCACAAAACCCCGAAAGGAAATGCAATGAGCCAGGAGATTCTCGACGGCCTCGCCGTCATCGTGAACGAGGTCGCGGGTGTCCCCGTGGAAGACGTTCAGTCCGACAAGGCCTTTATCGACGATCTGGACATCGACTCACTGTCGATGGTTGAGGTCGTCATGGCGGCCGAAGACAAGTGGGGCGTCAAGATCCCCGACAGCGAGGTCAAGAACCTGCGCACCGTCGGTGACGCGGTCAGCTACATCCAGTCCGCAACCGCCTGATCGTGCGCATCGCGATCACGGGCCTCGGGGCCACCACACCCGTCGGTGGTGACGTGGCCAGCAGTTGGGCCGCGCTCCTCGAAGGACGCTCGGGCATCCGCACGCTCACGCAGGAGTGGGCGGCGGAT
>JAYNIC010000198.1:875-1608 GCA_038108715.1 Candidatus Nanopelagicales bacterium
CGGATCTCCCGGTGCGATTCGCCGGCACGTTGGCTGAGGAACCGCCGCTCGACCGTGTCGAGGCACGCCGCCTCGACCGGTCGCAGCAGTCGGCCCTGGTCGCCTCACGCGAGGCGTGGGCCGATGCTGGCGCGCCCGAGGTGGACCCGCTGCGCATGGGCACCGTGATCGGCACAGGTATCGGCGGCGTCATCACGCTGCTCGATGCCTACGACGTCCTCAAGGAGCGAGGGCCGTCGCGCATCTCTCCGCACACCGTGCCCATGCTCATGCCGAACGGCCCAGCCGCTGTGGTGGGCCTCGCGTACCACGCCGCCGCGGGCGTGCATGCCCCGGTGAGTGCGTGCGCTTCAGGTGCCGAAGCCATGGCGGTCGCCGCGCGAATGATCACCGACGGCCGCGCCGACGTGGTGATCGCTGGTGGCACCGAGGCGCCGATCCATCCGCTCACGATTGCGGGCTTCGCCTCCATGCGTGCCCTGTCCACGCGCAACGATGACCCGGCGGCGGCTTCCCGGCCGTACGACCTTGCGCGCGATGGGTTCGTCATGGGTGAGGGAGCCGGAGTTCTCGTGCTGGAGAGCGAAGATCACGCCAAGGCGCGTGGTGCTCGCATCTACGCCTACCTCAGCGGCGCCGGCCTCACCGCCGATGCACACCACATCGCCCAGCCCGACCCCGAGGGGCGCGGTGCCGCGCGCGCCATTCGCGCGGCCCTCGAACAGGCCGAGGC
>JAYNIC010000198.1:1618-4409 GCA_038108715.1 Candidatus Nanopelagicales bacterium
GTTCACGTCAATGCGCACGCGACGTCCACACCACAGGGCGATATCGCCGAGGGCGTTGCGATCCGTGGCGCTCTTGGTGACACCTCGGCCGTCGTCACCGGCACGAAGTCGATGACCGGGCACACACTTGGCGCCGCAGGCGCCATCGAAAGCGTCTTCACGGTGCTCGCCCTGCGCGATCGCCTCGTGCCCCCGACAGCAAATCTCGTCGACCAAGACCCAGAGGTGCTCCTGAATGTGGCGAGCGGCTCCCCCGTTGCTCTGCCGGCCGGCGAGATCGTCGCGCTCAACAACTCCTTTGGCTTCGGCGGCCACGACGTTGCCCTTGCCTTCCGGAGTGCCGAGTGAGCGACCTCGATCCGCGCTCACCGCGCGTACGCCTCGAAGCCTTCTTCGACGAGGGCACTTTCACCCCAATCACTCCCGAGGACGATCGCGGCGTCCTCGTCGGTGTCGGGTCGGTCTACGGCACCGAGGTGGTCGCCTTCGCGACGGACCCCACCGTCCAGGGCGGTGCGATGGGCAATGCCGGATGCCGCGCCATCGTGACGGCGTACGACCGGGCCTTTGCCGACTCCAGTCCCGTCGTCGGCATCTGGCACTCCGGTGGTGCACGACTGCGCGAGGGTGTGGCCAGCCTTGACGCAGTGGGTCGCGTCTTTGCCGCCATGACGCGCATCTCGGGCAAGGTGCCGCAGATCTCCGTGGTGCTGGGCCCGGCCGCCGGTGGCGCCGCGTATGGACCGGCGCTCACCGACATCGTCGTTCTCGGCCCCGAAGGCCGCATTTTCGTCACCGGACCGGAGGTCATCCGTTCCGTCACCGGCGAGCAGGTGGACATGGAGCGCCTCGGTGGCGCCGATCCACACGGACGACGCAGCGGCGTCGTACACCGCGTGGCGGAAAGTGAGTCAGAGGCTCTCGAAGAGGGTCGCCGTCTTGCCCTGCTCTTGGGCCGACAGGGCTCGCTCGACATTGACTCGGTACAGGACCGCAACCTCGCCGATCTGCTGCCCGAATCCTCCAAGCGCGCGTACGACGTTCATCCCCTGGTCGAGGCCTTCCTTGATGAGGGCACGGCGTTCGAACTTCACGAGAAGTGGGCTCCCAACATCGTGACCACCCTGGGGCGCCTGGGCGGGCGAACGGTCGGCGTCGTCGCCAACAACCCGCTGCGGCTCGGCGGCTGCCTGGACTCCTCAAGTGCCGAGAAGGCCGCACGCTTCGTGCGCATGTGCGACGCGTTCGCGGTCCCGCTCGTGGTCCTGGTCGATGTGCCCGGCTATCTGCCCGGTGTCGGCCAGGAGTGGGAGGGCGTCGTACGTCGCGGCGCCAAACTCCTCCATGCTTTCGCCGAGTGCGTGACGCCGCGAGTGACCGTCGTGACACGCAAGGCGTATGGCGGCGCATTCGTGGCAATGAACTCCGCCTCACTCGGCGCCACGCGCGTCTACGCCTGGCCAGGCGCTGAGGTCGCCGTCATGGGCTCAGTCGCGGCCATTCGCGTCCTGCACCGTCGCCGCCTGGCCGAGGCTCCTGACGACGAAGCGCGAGCTCAACTGGAGTTGGAACTCGCCGCCGAGCACGAGGTCATCTCCGGTGGCATCGGTCGCGCGATCGACATGGGTGTCGTCGATGAAGTCGTCGAACCTGATCGCACTCGTACCACCGTCGCGCGCGTCCTCCTAGACACACCCGGCGTTCGCGGCAACCACGGAAACATCCCGCTGTAACCGGGCTGGCTCACTCGACCGAGGGCCGCTGTTTCGCCCTGGCGAACGCCTGTGATGGGATACCGCCATGACAACGTTGCTCGACGCCCTGTCCGATCTTCCCCTGTTGGGCGATGGCGCCATGGGCACCACCCTGCAGGACCGAGGCAATGACGCAGGGGACCCGCCCGAACTGTGGAATATCGAGCATGCCGATGTCGTCACCACCATCTTCGAGGAGTACGCCGACGCGGGGGCACGACTGCTCACCACCAACACGTTCGGTGGCACCCGGGCTCGGTTGCAGATGCACGGCCTAGAAGATCGCGTCGAGGAAATCAATAGGGCCGCCGCTCAGTTGGCCCGCGCCGTTGCGGACACCCACGGGGATGTCTTCGTACTGGGTGATGTCGGCCCGTCCGGCGAGTTGATGGAGCCGATGGGTGACCTGACGCCGCAGGCTGCTCAGGACATGTTCGCCGAGCAGATCAGAGGTCTCGTAGCGGGCGGCGTAGATGCGATCTTGATCGAAACCATGAGCGACCTATCTGAGGTGGAGGCGGCCATCACAGCCGCGCGGGCAGAAGCTCCCGGCCTGCCAGTACTCGCGACCTTGAGTTTTGACACCAACCTGCGCACGATGATGGGTGTCTCTCCGGCGCTTGCGGTGACGACCTTGGACGCCTTGGGCGTGGATGTCATCGGCGCGAACTGCGGCCGCGGTCTTGACGAGATGCGACTGATCGCCGATCAACTCGTGGAGGCCCGCCCGGACGGCGTACGCCTGATGATCCAGTCCAATGCGGGCCTGCCCCGACTTCAGGGCGACAGCTTCGTCTTCGATGGCACACCGGAGGAGATGGCGAAGTTCGCCGTCCAGATGCGCGAACTGGGATTCGACATCATCGGCGCCTGTTGCGGTTCCACCCCAACACACATCGCCGCGATGCGCGCGGCACTGTCGGCATAGGTCGGTTGGGCGCCGCCCTCCCCCCGCCGCCCGGCCACCGCCGGCACCACCGCGCCGCCCTCCGCCCGGTGCAAAAGTGCATGTTGTGGGGTTTATTCCACCCTTTTTG
>JAYNIC010000199.1:0-4408 GCA_038108715.1 Candidatus Nanopelagicales bacterium
GGCTCCCTGCGGGCACGACGCGTCGACGGGCTGATCGTCGCCACCGCTCGACGCGCGGCATGGGCAGCATTCCCGGTGCGGTCATCGCCTCGATGATCCTCGGCATCTCCGAAGCCTTCGCTCAGGCCTATATCCCGCAGTGGAGCGCGGGGATCTTCTTCGGCGTGATCCTCGTCGTCTTGCTGTTCCGTCCCGAGGGAATCATGGGGGAGAAGACACGTGAGGACGTAGCGACATGAGCGCCCTGACCCGGCCCGCGAACGTCGTGGGCGTCGTTCTCGTCGCCCTTCTCTTCATCTACCCGATCATCGGCGGGGACACGCGCTACTACGAGTCCGTCCTCATTGTGTGCATGCTCTACGCGATCATGGCCTCGGGCTGGAACATCATCAGCGGTCTCGCCGGGTACGTGTCGCTAGGCCACAGTGTCTACCTCTATATCGGGATGTACACCGGGGCGATCCTGGGGAAGATGTGGGACATCGCCCCCATGTATCTCATGGCGGTGGGCGGCCTGGTTGCCGCCGCGATCGCCGCGGTCGTCGGTTTCATCACACTGCGCACGAGAAGCCACTCCTTCGTCATCATCACGATCGCCGTTCTGTTGCTGGTGATGACGATCGCGCAGAACTGGAAGGGCCTGACCGGCGGAACCGATGGATTCATCGTCAAGCAGCCCGGGTGGAACAAGGACAATCCGACCACCCCGTACTACTACGTCTTCCTCGCCCTGATGGTCCTCACGGTCCTCCTAGTCGCCTTCATCATGCGCTCGCGCCTCGGCGCCGGTCTCGTGGCGATCCGGAATGACGAGGGCAAGGCCGCTTCCATCGGCATCAACACGACCGTGTACAAGGTCACCGCCTATACCCTCAGCGCTGTTCCGTTCGGCTTTGCTGGCGCGGTCTACGCGCAGTACCTCGGTTTTGTGACGCCGACAACGGCTTTGGCGATCTTGATGAGCGTCTTCCTCGTCCTCGCGGCACTCGTAGGTGGCCGCGGCACCTTATGGGGCCCGGTGATCGGTGGCTTCCTTGTGTGGGGTGCCAACGAGGCATCGACGGTTCTCGCTGGCGAGTTCAGCGCACGCTTGCTCATCATGGGCGTGATTCTCATCCTCACTGTCATGTTCATGCCGGCGGGTCTGCTGCCAACGATCAGTCGCTTCGTGCACCGTCGCAAGAGTCAGGGATCGGCGGTGGCCTTCATCGACCAGGCGTCTATTGCGCAGACCCATGACGTTGCGGTGGACAGCATTCTGGCTCGACCGGGGAAGTCAGTCGATCCTGCCGGCCCGGTCCTTGAGGTCCGTGGCATCGTGAAGCGTTTCGGTGGCGTTACCGCGGTCGATGGCGTCGACATGGCCGTGGAGCGGGGCAGCATCACCGGCCTGATCGGGCCGAACGGCTCGGGCAAGACGACCCTCTTCAACTGCATGACCGGCACCTTCGCACCTGATGGTGGGACGGTTCTCCTCAACGGTGAGGACATCACCCGTCAGAAGGTGTGGACACGCGCCCATGAAGGTCTTGGACGTACCTTCCAAATCACCCGCCTGTTCAAGTCGATGACGGTGCTGGACAACCTTGTGGCGCCGCTAGAGAAGACCAGTGTGCGTGAGTTAGTCGCCGGTCGGTACTCCGGCGAAGAGGTCGAGCGAGCTCGGGAAGTTCTCGATTTCATGGGCCTTGCCCAATTCGAGACGCAGGAGGCAGCCGCTCTCAGTTTCGGGCAGCAAAAACTGGTCGAACTCGCCCAGGTGTTGATGCTGCGGCCCAGCATTATCTTGTTGGACGAGCCTGCCAGTGGCATTAATCCGACGCTCATTGAGAAGCTCGCGGGGGTCATTCGCAGGCTCAACGAGGCCGGCACCACGGTCCTGATCGTCGAGCACAACATCCCGCTGGTGCTCGGCCTGTGCGACACCGTGCACGTGCTCGCCGAAGGAGAAATCCTCATCTCCGGCACCCCGGACCAGATCCGCAATGACCCGCAGGTCATCGAGGCATACCTCGGCCCGGACCACATGCTGGAGGTCAACGATGTCTGAGGCAGTGCTCGCAATGGTCGACGTACAGGCCGGCTATGGCGGAGGCCTGGTGCTGCAGGGACTCGACCTGCAGATCGACAAGGGCACCATCACCTGCATCGTCGGTCCCAACGGAGCCGGCAAGAGCACAGTCTTCCGGGTGATCAGCGGACTGATCAAGCCCAAGTCCGGCTCGGTCACCTTCCTCGGCAAGGAAATCACCGGGCAGTCGCCGAGCGCGGTCCTGCGAGCCGGTGTCGCCCAAGTCCCCCAGAACCGAGCGCTCTTTCCGGAAATGACGGTCCACGAAAACGTCCTGCTCGGCGGGTATGCCATTCGTCGTGACCGCGCGCTCCTGAAGCAGCGCATGGCCATGGTCGAGGAGATGGTCCCCCTCGTGCGCGAGCGCGCCAAGGAGCATGCCGGGAACCTGTCCGGTGGCCAGCGACGCATGGTCGAGATCGGGCGCGCCCTGATGCTGAATCCAAGCCTTGTTCTCATGGATGAACCTTCATTGGGTCTCGATCCGAAGTCCGTCGCCAAGGTCGCAACACTCATTCGCGAGATGGCCACGTCCGGTCGCACCGTCCTGATGGTTGAGCAGAATGTGCGTCTGGGCATGAATCTGGCGACGCACGGTGTCGTCATGGAGCAGGGCCAGGTCCGTCTCACTGGGGATGCCGCGGGAATCGCCGACAATCCCGAGGTAGCAACCATGTACCTGGGCAAGGCGCGCGAGGCCTGACATGGACGTCCTGCGTCATGCCTTCAGCGATGCGGAGTACCAGCGGCGTCGGACTGAGACGCTGCGCATCGCGCAAGAGGCGGGTGCGTCCACGGTCCTCGCCTTCGGCGAGAACCGCTCGGGCCTGCACGTGACCTATCTGTCCGGTTGGGCGCCCACCCGAACTGCATGGCTTCGACTGGACACGAAGGACGTGGATCTGTGGGTGTCCTTTCACAATCACGTGCCTGCGGCCCGGCGCATGGCCAAGGCTGATCGGGTGGGGGACGTGGAAGACGTCGAGCCGCGTCACCTCCTGGGGACGACGGACCGGATCATCGCAACACTCGGCCAGGTCCCGCTGCACCTTCGCCAGGCAGCCGAAGACGCGGGGGTCACCCTGATCTCTCTCGACAGAGCGCACGCCGATCTTCGGGCGTCCAAATCCGATGAGGAGGTTGCCGCCCTGCGGCTGGGAGGTCTGGCCAGCGACATCGGGGCGAGTGCGCTGATTGAGGCGTGTCGACCGGGGGCGACCGACTGGGATCTGCTTGCCGAGGCCCGCGCCGCGTACACGCGGGTCGGTGCCCGTGATCATATCTGCTACATCGGCGTGACCGACATGGACGCACCTTCACGTGACGTCCCCAGCCAGGTGCCCGAGGGTCATGTGCTGACGGATCGCTCGGTGGTCACCTTCGAATTGAGTGCGGCGGTTGCACCGGAGTACCCGGGGCAGATTCTGCGTACCGTGTTTCTCGGTGAGCCGACCGACGAGTACCTCACCCTTCACGAGGTCGCCAGACGGGCGCATGCACAGATGCGTGCGCGAGTGAAGGCGGGAGTGCCCGCACGGGAACTCGTGGAGGCGGCAGGTTGCGTCGAGGAGTCAGGATTGACGACGACCGATGATCTCTTCCACGGGCTGGGCATGGGCTACCTCGATCCGGTAGGCGTGAGCCCCTCCCGCAGGCCCTACGCCGAGCCGCGCGGTGATCTACGGGACGGGATGTCGATCGTCATCCAGCCGAATGTCACCACGACAGATCACCGAGCTGGCGTGCAGACCGGTCAGATGATCATCGTTCGCCCATCTGGATTTGAGGATCTGCACCACCTTGAGGAGGGACCGGTGATGGCGGCATGAGTGAGGACCAGGATGTCCTTGTCCGCGAGGCAATCTCGCACTGGGCCCCTCGGTTCACGACCAATGGTGTGGCGGTCGCGGACTTCAATCGTGTGACCTCGTCGGTCATGCGGTGGGAGGACTGGGCCGATGCCTGGGCGCAGGCCGGTGATGTCCACGCAGCCCTTGGCCGCGAGGCCTTGGCCGAAGGCCGCGGACGCTCAGCCGGCACGCACCTGTCGACGGCGGCCGTGTACTACCACTTCGGCAAGTTCGTGTTCGTCGACAACCCGGACACGATGAAGCGAGTGCACGCACTGGCCGTCGCAGCGTTGACCGAAGCGCTACCCCACCTCGACCCCGCCGGGGAGCGCGTGACGATCCCCTTTGAGGGCACGCACCTGACCGCCATCCTGCGTCGTCCCCACGGTGTCGCAAGTCCTCCGGTCGTGATCATGGCGCCAGGCCTGGATTCGACGAAGGAAGAGTTGCGCAGCACCGAGGCGCTCTTCCTCGAGCGTGGTATGGC
>JAYNIC010000200.1:0-4372 GCA_038108715.1 Candidatus Nanopelagicales bacterium
GGCCTGCGCGATCTGTCGAATCGGCTGCACTGTGCCGATCTCGTTATTTGCCCACATGACGGTGCACACGGCGACGTCATCATCGAGGTGAGCACGCACGTAGTCGACGTCCACCCGACCGAGGGCATCAACGGGGATCCAGTCCACGGATTGCCCCTGCTCCTCAAGCCACAGGACGGCGTCGAGAACGGCGTGATGTTCGATGGGCGAGGCGAGGATTCGTCGGTCGGGCCCGCCTCGCCAGGCAAAGCCCTTGACCGCGAGGTTGTCCGCCTCGGTCCCGCCGGAGGTGAAGACCACCTCGCTGGGACGTACGCCGAGATCGTCGGCGACAGATTCGCGAGATTCCTCGACCAGTCGGCGGGCCTGGCGTCCAGAGGTGTGGAGGGAACTCGGATTGCCCACCTGAGACGCGGCCGCGGCCCAGGCTTGGGCCGCCGCCGGCGACAGACGCGTCGTTGCGGCGTGATCGAGATACACGCGGCGATCTGTCACGCTCAGGAGCCTACCTGCGTCATTGGTTGAGGGTTCTCCCTCGCCTCATCCCTTGCGCTTCCCGATTTCCTCGGTCAACTGAGGCACCACGGTGAACAGGTCGCCCACGACACCGAAGTCCGCCAGCTCGAAAATTGGCGCCTCCGGGTCCTTGTTGACGACGACGATCGTCTTGGAGGTCTGCATGCCGGCGCGGTGCTGGATAGCTCCGCTGATGCCGTTGGCGATGTAGAGCTGCGGCGATACCGTCTTGCCGGTCTGGCCTACCTGGAACTGGTGGGGGTACCAGCCGGCGTCCGTGGCCGCACGCGAGGCACCAACAGCGGCTCCGAGGGAATCAGCCAGAGCCTCAACGACCCCGAATCCCTCAGCTCCCCCGACGCCTCTGCCGCCGGAAACCACGATGGCGGCCTCGCTGAGTTCGGGGCGACCACCCTTTTGCGCGACGGTTCGACCGGTGACCTTGGCGCCCTTCGCGGCATCCGTGACGGCGACGGCAACATCAACACGCACGCCAGCACCGGCCGCAGCCTCGGGTGCAGTGGAATTCGGACGTACGGTGATGATCGGAATCCCGGCGCTGACGGAGGAGTTCACGACGACCGCACCACCGAACACACTCTGCGTCGCGGTGAAGTCCGAAGCTACGGCAACGGCGTCGGTGATGACCCCTGAATTGGTCTTGACCGCAAGGCGACCTGCGATCTCCTTGCCCTCCGCCGACGATGGCACCAACACGGCTGCAGGCGACTTCTCGGCGACGAGCTGGGCGAGAACCTCCGCCTTGGGCGCGACGACATACTCGTCGAGGTCGGCATCATCGGCGACGTAGACAGTTTGCGCGCCGTACTCGGCCAGTGTTGCCAGGGCGTCAGCGCTCGCACCGCGACCGAGCCACACCGCCGACGGCTCACCCAGTGAGCGGGCCAGCGTCAGGAGTTCGGAGGTGACTTTCTTGACCGTGCCGTCGGCATGGTCGACAACAACGAGGATCTCTGCCATGACCATTGCCTCCTAGATGAACTTCTGCTCGACGAGGTATTCCGCGATTCGCGCGCCGCCCTGACCATCATCAGGGACCACGGTGCCGGCGGCCTTCGGCGGCCGCTCAGCGAAGTCAGCCACCGCGCTCCACGCACCAGCCAGACCCACGGCGGCAGGCTCAACGCCGAGATCGGCAAGCGTCAAGGTCTCCACCGGCTTCTTCTTGGCGGCCATGATGCCCTTGAACGACGGATAACGGGGCTCGTTGATCTTCTCGACGACGGACACAACCGCCGGCAGAGGTCCCTCAACACTGTCGAACCCGTAGTCGGTAACTCGTTCGGCGCGCACGACCGACCCGTCGACCTCAACCTTCTGGCAGAAGGTCACCTGCGGGAGCCCGAGGCGTTCGGCCACCATCGCCGGCACGACGCTCATGCGAGCGTCGGTGGACTCCGAGCCGAAGATGATCAGATCGAAGTCACGACCCTCGAGCGCCTTGGCGAGTACCGCGGACGTCGCGAGCGCATCCGAGCCGTGCAAGTCGTCGTCCATCACATGGATGCCGGCGTCGGCTCCCATGCTCAGGGCCTTGCGCACGGTCTCGCCGGCACGCTCCGGGCCCATCGACACAACGACGGCCTCGCCACCGTGCGCCTCGACGAGGCGGAGTGCCTCTTCTACGGCGTACTCATCAAGTTCGTTCAGCACACCCTCGGCGGCTTCTCGATCCAGGGTCGAGTCGTCGGACTTCAACTTCTTCTCGGCCCAGGTGTCGGGGACCTGTTTGACGCACACGGCGATCTTCACGCGGCACTCCTTGACATTGCCTGCCCCTCCCTGGGGCACCGGGCTTATGTTACTCGCCAGTAATTGAACTGTCGCATCGGCCGCCCCCCGCTGGCCGCGCTCTACGGCGACGCGGCACCCTTGCCTACTGTGCCCCAGGATCTGCCAGCCACCGGCGAGCGCACCGCACCGGGACTCCCCCGCGAGGAGTACTGGTTCGCGCGACATCTGGCCGCCTACGAGTGGTGCGCCGGACAGATCGCACCGGAAGGCATCCTCATCGATGCCGGAGCCGGTGAGGGATACGGCATTGACCTGCTGCGCGGGCGACTGCGCATCGCCATCGATTACGACGCTGCAACGTGCGCCCATATCCATGACCACTATCTGGACGTGGCTGCCGTTCGGGCCAACCTGATAGCCCTCCCCCTGCCTACGGGCAGTGTCGATGCTGTGGTGACCTTGCAGGTCCTGGAGCACATGTGGGATCCCCTGGCGTTCCTGCGTGAAGTGCGTCGCATCGTGACGGCCGGGGGCCGGGTGCTGCTGTCGACGCCCAACCGACTCACCTTCTCGCCGGGTCTGGCCAGAGGAGAGAAGCCAACGAATCCGTTCCACGTCGAGGAGTACGACGCCCAGCAGGTGTACGCGCTCCTGCACCACGCCGGCTTCTCAGACATCACCGTCCACGGCCTCCATCACGGGGATCGACTGCGCGCGTGGGAGGCCCAGCGGGGTTCGATCGTGGCAGCCCAGGTCGCAGCTCTGACGACCGACGACTGGCCCCAGGAACTGCATGCCATGGTGTCTTCGGTGACCCCGGCCGACTTCGTGCACATGCCCGACGTCGATTCAGCCGAGGATCTCATCGCGGTGGGAATCGCGCGATGAGCCGCCACATCGGCCGGTTCGCGCTCGTCCTCCACACGCACCTGCCCTGGTTGACCCACCACGGCACGTGGCCGGTCGGTGAGGAGTGGCTCTTCCAGGCCTGGGGGACGTCGTACCTGCGTGTCCTGGAGGTAGTTCGTCGACTCGGCGAGGACGGCATGCGCGAGGTCCTCACACTTGGGGTCACTCCCATTCTGGCCGCCCAGTGGGACGACCCTCGGGTGATCACCGAGCAGCAGCGGTGGCTCGCCCACTGGCAGACCCGAGCGGCCGGAATGGCGGCGAGCTCAACGACGGACCGGCGTCGGGCCGGACACCGCGAGTACCGGGAAGCGACCATCGCACTCGAACGCTTTACGCGCGATTGGTCCAGCGGTGGCTCGGCTGCCCTGCGGCCTCTCGTAGACGACCGCGTCATCGAACTGCTCGGCGGCCCACTCACGCATACCTTCACGCCGCTGCTGCCCGAACGCCTGGCCGAGCACGCTCTGCGCGCGGGCATGGATGACACGATGGTGCGCCTTGGCCGGCGTCCGAGCGGGATGTGGACACCCGAGTGCGCCTACTCGCCCGGACTGGAGTCGATCTACGCGCGAGCCGGCGTTACCCACCTCATGCTCGACGGCCCCACCCTGCTGGGTGTGGGTGCCGGCACACATCAGGCCTGGCACCTCGGCGACAGCGACGTTGCCGTCGCTGGCCGGGACCTTGAAGTCACCTACCGCGTGTGGTCGCCGCGCCGCGGCTATCCGGGCAATCGGTGGTACCGCGACTTCCACACCTTCGACCACGAATGGGGATTTCGAACATCCCGCGTCACCGGCCACGGCGTGGCACCCATCGACAAGGCGCCGTATGACCCCGTATGCGCCGCGACGCAGGTCCGACGCGATGCGGCCGACTTCGTGGACGTCGTACGCCGCCGACTGCTCGAACTCGGCGACAGGGACGCCAATCCGCTCGTGGTTGCCGCCTTCGACACCGAACTGTTCGGCCACTGGTGGCACGAGGGGCCGGACTGGCTGGAGCAGGTCCTGCGCGCCATGCCTGACGCGGGCATCGAGGTGGTGACGCTCCGGCAGGCAACCCACGACGTCGCCGGCCGAATCGAGCCGGGGCCAGGATCGTGGGGGCTGCACAAGGACTGGCATATCTGGACCGATCCGGTGGAGATGGCCGACCGCCAGCAGAGTCTGGCCAAGGAGGCGCTGGC
>JAYNIC010000201.1:0-848 GCA_038108715.1 Candidatus Nanopelagicales bacterium
GCGACCCGTCGGGCATCACCGTGGACTTCTGCGCAAACACCACCACGATCCAGGGGACGACGTCGAGGAAGGACTTGTCCGACGACGTACCGAGCGGGGCGATGGCCTCACGCCATGCCGGAGGCAGACGCCCACCCTCGTAGTTCTCGCGTTCCTCTTCTTCGGCAGCGAGCCTGATGCGATGGCGCGTCTCCGCATCGCTCACCGCGACGAATGTCCACGGTTGCTGGTGCGCTCCGCTGGGCGCGGTGTTGGCCGTGGCCACCGCGAGTTCGATCAGTTCGGCTGGAACGGGGTCCGCGCTGAACTCGCGGACGCTTCGTCGTGCGTCCATGCGGTCACGGAACTCCACGCCACGACGAGTCGAATCACCAGGGACGACCCGCTCGGGCCGGTAGGGAATCACATGATCAGTCTCCCAGGCGCCGCGGCCACCGCCTAGAAGCGCACGCGAACGGTCTTGCTCGTGCCGTATCCGGCAGCATTGTGCGCCGCGATCTGAACCCGGTAGGTCGCACCCTTGCGGACCCGGAACTTCACCGTGCCCGTCGTTGTCTGGGACCAGGACCGGTAGGAGGAGGATCCCTTCTTCCATCGGGTGCGGTATCCGTCCACAGCGGCGCCCCCGTCGTCCGTCGGAGGTGACCAGGTGATGACAGCGGTGCGCTTGGAGCCGCTGCCCTTGATCCGCACCGTGACCTGATCCACGGGTCCGGGCGTCTTGGCGGGCGTCGCGGTGACCGCCTCGCTACTCGCCGACGTCAGCCCCGCGTCGTTGGACGCGGTGACCGTCACCGTGTATTCACGGCCGTTGTACAGCCCTTCCACGACACAGCTGAGGCTGAGGG
>JAYNIC010000201.1:858-1535 GCA_038108715.1 Candidatus Nanopelagicales bacterium
CGACCAGGCTCCACCGTCACGACGTAGTTGGCCAGCGGGGAGCCCCCGTCATCGGTCGGTGCCTGCCACGAGACGTCGAGACGTCCGTTCGAGGGCACAACCGCGACACCGGTCGGTGCGCCCGGAGGATTCGACGAGGAGAGCTCGATGGGCGCGGTGATGAGCGACCAGGGACCCTGCCCCACCTGCGTGAGCGCCGCCACCCGGAAGCGATAGGACACTCCGGGCTTGAGCGTCACATCAGCGTAGGTGTCGGTGACCTTGGCGCTATCGATCCAATAGGTGCCACCGTCGGTACTCGTCTGGACGAGGTAGCCCGAGGGTGTCGGGCCTGATGGCGGCGCCGACCACGAGACACGGACCGTCGTGGCGCCCGTCTGCAGACGCATGACGTCGATGGGCGCACTGGGTGGCGCAGTCCTACTGAGCAGGCTGAGATCGAGGATGCCGACTCCGCACTTCACCGTCGTGCAACCCGAGCCAGCCGGGAATGGTTGCACGGCCTGCACCAGTGACTTCTCGACCGCCGAGCCACTCATGCCCAGGGAGTACAGCAGGGCCGCCGCCCCGGCGACATGCGGCGTAGCCATCGAGGTGCCCTGAAGTCGTCGGAAACTTGGTGATCCCGGGACGGTGACGCCACTGTTGGCCGTGGAGTAGACGCCGTTGTCGATGTT
>JAYNIC010000201.1:1545-4366 GCA_038108715.1 Candidatus Nanopelagicales bacterium
CCGTCACCCCATAGTTGCTGTAGGAGGCCAGTCGACCCGTGCTTCCGGTCGCCGTGGCGACCACGACGCCCGAGCAGTTGGCCGGGGCGAATTCCGTGACGGGTACGCCGGAATTGCCCGCAGCCACCACGACGGTGGCCCCCCGGCTGTTGGCGAAGTTGACGGCGTCCTGATAGGACTTCAGGCACATGCCCTCACCCCCCAGTGACATGTTGACGACCGAGGCCGGTGTGAGGTTGTCCGGCACTCCACTCACATGGCCACCGACTGCCCACGTGATGGCCGCGACGATGTCGAAGTCGTACCCACCGCACTTGCCCAGGGCTCGCACCATCTGGACGCGCACCCCTGGTGCCACGCCACTGATGCCGTAGTTGTTGTCCTGGATCGCCGCGATCGTTCCCGCAACATGGGTCCCGTGCCAGCTGGAGTTGCCGATCCATTCGGAGTCGCAGTAGGAACCGAACCGGCCGGACTCGATGTCCGCCTGGTCGACCCAGTCGCCGGGATCAGCCGGGTCGGCGTCACGGCCGTCACCGTCGTTCGCCATGGCCGGATTCGAGACGAAGTCGTAGCCGGGGACGACGTTTGCGTTCAGATCAGGGTGGTCGGTGATCCCGGTGTCGACGATGGCCACCACAACCTTGGATGAGCCCGTGGTGGTCCCCCACACCAGCGGTGCCTTGACGCTGTATCCACCATTGGCGCGCGAGGGGTCCCACATATCCCACTGCTGAGCGAACGACGGATCGTTCGGGATCACAGGTGTCTCGGCGACACGTCGGGGTAGATCGGGGACCACCCACTCAACGTCAATGCGCTCCGCAAGCACCTGCGCCGCGGCCTCGGCCTGACCTTGCGGCAACGGTTCGGCAAATTCCAGGAGTCGGGTCGTGCCCTGGACTGCTGGCCCGATGCTCACCTCGTCGGGATCGCCCTGGGCCGCCAGGGCAGCAGACGATGCCGCTGCCAGGCCCCGCACGCTCGTACCGGATGTCTTGGTCTTGACGATGAGGCCGCGGGCGAGCGGCTCGGCTGGCGGCGCCCCTTCGCGGGCAGCAGGAGCAGTGCCGGCTTTCGGGACCGCTGAGTCGGCTCGGGCCACGGACGGCACGGACAGCACTGATGCCGCAATGACAGCAGTCATTGCGGCTCCGAGGGCTGAGGATGCCCACGCCCTAGGCGTCATGCCTTCAGTCTCTCCCTGTTTCATCCCTTGATGCGGCGCCGATCTCCGAAAACCCAGCCAGATCCCACCTTCCCCACGGACTGTGGACTTTGGTCAGAGTCCGAAGTCCCACTACGGTGTCGCCGTGCATCTCGCGGACACCGGCCCGCCGCCTCGCCACGCCGACTCCCCGGGAGTATCGGACCGACGGCGGCCCCGGGTGGCCTGGCCAACCTTGATCGTCGGGATCGTGCTCGTGGGCGTGGGGCTGGGGTTCATGATCGATGCCGATTTCGGCGTCGCGCCGGCAGATGCCTTCTTCACGGCCTTGTCCCGGACCACTGGCCTGTCGGTCGGTGTCATCCTCGCGCTGATGAGCGTCCTCATGGTCCTCCTGGCGTGGGCTCTCGGCGTCCGACCTGCGCTCGGCACGCTCATCTCCTTCCTGGGAATCGCCGTCGTCGTTGACCTCACCCGCGCGGCCGGGATGGTCTGGGGTGCACCGGAGTGGCCGTGGGTGCTGCGCGTGCTCTGGTGGATCGCCGGTCTTGCCGTGTACTGCGCGGGCGTCGCTTCGATCTTCGCCGCCGACCGGGGGGTGAGCCCGTATGACTTGCTCACTCAAACCGTTTCCCTGCGCACCGGCGTCTCACTCGGTGTTGCACGACTCATGGTCGACGCCGTGGTCCTGATCGGGGCGATCGCACTCGGTGGATCGTGGGGGGTCGGCACCGTGGTCATCCTGATCGCCGTGCCTGCGACCTTGAACGTCGTTCTTCCCAAGCTGTCCGCCCGACTGCACCGGATTTCGGCGGCATCACCACCCGCGGTGACCTTCAACGCCGAGTGAAAGTTCAGGCGACCTCAAAGGAACGCTTGCTCAATCCATAGAAGTTGCCGGTGATGGTGGTCTGCGGCGGCGCCGCGGGATCCGTGGCAGCCCCGAGGGCGACGAAGATCGGCGTGAAATGCTCCACCGTCGGATGCGCGTATGGCATTCCGGGTGCCTGGCGGTACCGCGCGAGTTCATCGATATCACCGCGGGCGAGTGCATCAGCGGCCCAGGCGTCGAAGTCGCTCGACCAGCCGGGCGGGACGGCGTTCGTCGACCAGTCGGTGAGGAACGGCAGACCGTGCGTGAGGAACCCCGAACCGATGATGAGCACCCCCTGCTCGCGCAGCGGACGCAGCCGCTCGCCAAGGTCGAGCAGCGTGTCGGGTGAGTGCGACGGGATCGACATCTGCAGGACGGGGATGTCCGCGGCCGGGTACATCACCTTCAGTGGCACCCACGCACCGTGATCGAGGCCACGTGATGGGTGCTCGTGCACGGCGTAGTGATCGGGCAGGACGCCTCGCACTGACTCCGCGAGCGCGCTCGCATCGGGAGTGGCGTAGGTCATCTCGTAGTAGTGAATGGGGAAGCCACTGAAGTCATAGACCAGCGGCGTACCGGCCTGCGGCGACGAGAGCATGATCGGGGCTGCCTCCCAGTGGGCGCTCACGATGAGGATCCCGGTGGGGCGAGGCAGGTTCGCAGCCCAGGACGCAAGCTCACCGGTCCACGTCGGATCGTCGAGCAGGGGCGGAGCGCCGTGCCCGAGGTAGAGAGCAGGAAGCGCCGACTGGACATCCATGCGAACCACGGTATCA
>JAYNIC010000202.1:0-4362 GCA_038108715.1 Candidatus Nanopelagicales bacterium
GCTACCGCAGCACCCTTCGGGACACGATTGCCGGTCAGCTCGCGGAGTTCGACAAGGGCGGTTCAGTGGAGCCCAAGGCAGCCGCCACCTAGGACCTTGTGCGAACACAGGACCGAGGCGCCGTGCCTGCTCGTCAGGGCCGCTCGGGGCTTGTCGGGTCGCTCGAGCTTCCGATGGGGCGAACGCTCGGCGTTCGCACATTCCAGCGCACGGTGACGACGCGCAAGACGATCACGCTGCCCACGCACAGGAACGCAGCGACCGTCGCGTTGAACTGATCGGTGAGGACGTAGATCGTCGATCCGAGGATGGACAACAGCGCATACGGTTGTCCCGGCATGAGAATCTCGGGGGTATCCCCGCGCAGGACGGCCACGATGATGCCGCCCACAAGACTGGCGAGGAATCCCACGATGATGGCCCCGATATCGGGAAGGCCGTACTCGATCGCCATCTGCGCACCGATGACGGCGTACAGACCGAGGGCTAGCGCATCCAGTACGAGGAAGGTCCAACCGTCCCGGGCGATCCAGCGGCCGACGATGAGCACGAGCAGCGCGGCGGCGAGGACCGCGATGACGTACGCCGGTTCACGCAGGACGACGGGGGGAGTGGCGCCGAGCAGTAGGTCACGAGTCACGCCGCCACCTACGCCGAGGAAGAAGGCGAAGACGACGATCCCGACGATGTCGTAGCGCACCCGGCCTGGTTCGCGGCCCCGTAGGGCACCGGACATCGCTGCGATGAACGTCGTCAGCAGCGCCAACCACAGGGGTGTGTCTGAGGCGATGTTGGGGACGTCGATCGTCGGCAGGGTCGTGAGAGACATGGCCGGCCCAGGCTACCGGCCGAATCGAGCACCCGCTGCCACGACGTCGCGGTACAACGACGCGGCAGAAGGTGCTCAGGTCAGGTCTTGCTGATCTGTACGGCGAGGCCGAGATCATCGTCGCGGCTGATGAAGCCGGCATCCGTGGCACCGATGGTGTCAGCCTCGATGTCCCCGGGGGTGAACGACGTCGCGAGGACCTCTCCGGCGACCATCGCCGCGTGCTCGCTGAGCGCGTCGACGACACCGGCGTCGTCAGAGGACCACATCAGCCTGATGCGATCGGACACGTCGAGTCCGGCGGACTTGCGAGCCTCCTGGATCAGGCGTACCGCCTCGCGCGCGGCGCCCAAGCGGATGAGCTCTGGGGTCAGGTCCAGGTCGAGGGCGACGGTCTCACCCTCGCCAGAGGCGACCGACCAACCCTCGCGTGGGGTCTCGGTGACGATGACATCCTCATCGGTTAACTCGACCTCGCCCATATCGTCCACGGAAACGGTGGCTGAACCGGCGCGCAGCGCCGAAGCCAGTGCCGCGGCGTCGGCGGCCGCGATGGCGGCCGCCCCCGTCGGTGTCTCCTTGGCAAACCGCTTGCCCAGCGAGCGGAAGTTGGCCTTGGCGCTGACGTCGACAAGATCGCCGGCCTCATCGGCCAGCGACATCATCTGCACGACGTTCAACTCGCCAGCCACCTCGGCCACCAATTCGGCCGGCAGAGCCGCCCACCCGGGCGCCGACACCAGTGCTCGTGCCAGCGGCTGACGGGTCCGAACGCTGGAGGCGGCGCGCGCGGCGCGGCCGAGTTCGACGACTCGACGGACCAGGCCGACCTGATCGGCGAGGACGTCGTCGATGATCGCCGGATCGGCCTCGGGCCACGGAGCCATGTGCACGCTTGGCGGGGCATCGGGGTCCGTGGGGCGCACCATGTCCTGCCACACACGCTCGGTGATGAACGGCGTGAAGGGTGCCATGGCGAGCGTCACGATGCGCAGCGCTTCGTCGAGCGTGGCCAACGCCGCGGGATCGCCGTCCCAGAAACGACGGCGCGAGCGGCGGACGTACCAGTTCGACAGGTCATCGACGAACTCGGTGATGAGGCGGCCACCGCGCTGGGTGTCGAAGTTCTCCAGAGCGGAGTCGACATCACGGGCGAGACGATGAGCTTCGCTGAGCACCCAGCGGTCGAGCGCGGGGCGCTCAGCGACCGGTGGCACGGCGCCGGGGGAGTCCGGGCTCCAGCCAGCGGTTCGCGCGTAGAGGGAAAGGAAGGAGACGGTGTTCCAGTAGGTGAGGAGCACCTTGCGGACGACCTCGCGGCGTGCCCCACGCGACGGGCCTGCCACGGCGAACCCGACGCCAGCATGAACCAGCGCACCGCGTCAGCGCCGTGCTCGTCCATGAGCGGGATGGGCTCGAGGACGTTGCCGAGGTGCTTGCTCATCTTGCGGCCGTCCTCGTCGAGGATGTGGCCGAGGCAGACGACGTTCTTATAGGAGTTCTCATCGAAGACGAGCGTGCCCACCGCCATCAGCGTGTAGAACCAGCCACGCGTCTGGTCGATGGCCTCGCAGATGTAGTCCGCGGGATAGCGCTCGGCGAAGAGTTCCTGCCCGGTGTGCGGGTAGCCGAACTGCGCGAACGACATCGCGCCGGAGTCGTACCAGCAATCGATGACCTCGGGAACGCGTGATGCTGTCTCGCCGCACTCGGGGCAGGCGAAGGTGACCTCGTCAACGAAGGGACGATGCGGATCGAGGTCAGCGAGATCAATACCGGTGCGATCGCTGAGCTCCGCGCGTGAGGAGATGGCAGTGAGGTGCTCGTTGTCGCAGCGCCAGATTGGCAGCGGTGTGCCCCAGTAGCGATTACGTGACAGCGCCCAATCGACGTTGTTGTTGAGCCAGTCGCCGTACCGGCCCCACTTGATCGTTTCGGGATACCAGTTGGTGCGTTCGTTCTCTCGTAGGAGCGCGTCCTTGATGGCCGTGGTCTTGATGTACCAACTCGGCTGCGCGTAGTAGATGAGCGGCGTGTGGCAGCGCCAGCAGTGCGGGTAGGAGTGCTCGTAGCCGATGTGCTTGAAGAGAAGGTCGCGTTCGCGGAGGTCTTGCACGAGGGCGTCATCGGCCTTCTTGAAGAACACTCCACCGACAAGGTCGAGGTCGGCCTCGAAGGTGCCGTCCGGCCGCACCGGATTGACCATCGGCAAGCCGTACGCGCGGCAGCTCGCGAGGTCGTCCGCGCCGAACGCCGGTGCTTGATGCACCAAGCCGGAGCCGTCGTCGGTGGTGACGTAGTCGGCGAGGATGACGTAGTGCGCGTCGGGGATCTCGACGAGGTGGAAGGGTGCGACGTACCGCGTCTGTTCGAGATCCACGCCCTTCATCCGCTCGAGAATCTCGACGTCCTCGCCGAGGAGCGACTCGACGAGCTCGGCAGCGACGACGAAGGTGTCGCCATCCGCGCGCGCGACGACGTACTCAGCCTCGGGGTTGACCGCAACCGCGGTGTTGGAGACCAGCGTCCACGGAGTCGTCGTCCAAACCAGGAGGCATATGCCGGGGTAGCGGTCGGCGAGGTCGCCACCCGCTACCGGGAAGCGCACATAGACCGACGGATCGACGACGGTCTCGTATCCCTGGGCGAGCTCGTGATCGGATAGACCGGTGCCGCAGCGCGGGCAGTAGGGCGTGACGCGATGGTCCTGGACGAGCAGGCCCTTCTTGTAGATCTCGGCGAGGGACCACCACACGCTCTCGATGTAGTGCGGGTCCATGGTCCAGTAGGCGTCATCCATGTCGACCCAGAAGCCCATGCGGCGGGTCATCGCGTCGAACTCATCGACGTGGCGCAGCACCGATTCACGGCACTTGGCGTTGAACTCCGCGATGCCGTAGGCCTCGATGTCCTTCTTGCCGCTGAAGCCGAGTTCCTTCTCGACAGCGAGCTCGACGGGCAGACCATGGCAATCCCAGCCGGCCTTGCGGGGAACGTGGTAGCCCTTCATCGTTCGGTACCGCGGGAAGATGTCCTTGAAGACGCGCGCCTCGATGTGGTGGGTGCCGGGGGTGCCGTTCGCGGTGGGCGGGCCCTCGTTGAAGACCCACAGAGGCCTACCGGCGGACTGCTCGAGTGAACGATGGAAGACGTCGTCGGTCGACCACTTCTCGAGGATCTCGCGCTCCATCGCCGGGAGGTCGACATGCGTCGGTACCGGGCGGTACATGCGAACCTCCGTGGAGTCACCGGGACAGCGGTCGTGGGACAACATGTCAGCCTACCGGGACGACCAGGCCCTTCCCGCCGAGTGGGATTCGGGGTGCCTACGATCGGCCGGTGAGCACCTACGCCGTCCGGGTGAAGCCGGGGGCCTCGCGGGCCAAGGTCGGCGGCTCCTACGGCGACCCGCCGGCTCTCGTCGTGGCGGTCACCGAGCCCGCCGTTGACGGCCGGGCGACCGCGGCCGTGTTGCGCGCGCTGGCCACGGCGCTCGACCTTCTTGGCGTATCGGCCTGAACCCTCCGAAATCC
>JAYNIC010000203.1:0-4349 GCA_038108715.1 Candidatus Nanopelagicales bacterium
GCATGGAGCCCGACGAGGCTGACGACATCCGGCGCCTCCTCGTCTACGGCGACTACACCGCCGGCGGCATGATGACGACCGAGCCGATCGTGCTCGCCCCGGACGCCACCGTGGCCGAGGCGCTCGCCCGCGTCCGCGCCCCAGAGCTCTCGCCGTCACTCGCTGCTCAGGTCTACGTAACTCGCCCGCCAACGGACACGCCCACCGGGCGCTACCTCGGCACCTGTCACCTACAGCGTCTACTTCGGGAGCCACCGTCGGCTCTCGTGTCGGGCATCGTTGACACGGCCCTCGAACCGATCTCACCCGAGACTGATGTCCCGACCGTCGCACGCTACTTCGCAACGTACAACCTCGTGGCGCTGCCCGTCGTCGATGCCGATGATCACCTCCTCGGCGCCGTCACCGTCGACGACCTCATCGATCACATGCTGCCGAAGAACTGGCGCGACACCGCGGAGACACGATGAAGACCCCCCGGCGCCGCGGCGAACTGCGCATGGACCAGCCACTGGAGCGTGGTCGCCTGCGCGGTCCTTCCTACGACCCCGAGCAGTGGGGCCGCCTGAGCGAGCGCATCGCCCGCTTCATCGGGTCCTGGCGGTTCATCGCCTGGATGACCGTGGTCATCGTGGCGTGGCTGGCGTGGAACATCTTCGCGCCAGCAAACCTCAAGCCCGATCCCTATCCCTTCATCTTCCTCACCCTGCTGCTGTCCCTGCAGGCGTCGTACGCCGCCCCGCTTATCCTGCTGGCGCAGAACCGCCAGTCGGACCGCGACCGCGTGCAATACCTCGAGGATCTGGCCACGACCGAGCGCCTGGTCTCCGACACCGAGTACCTCGCGCGCGAGATCGCCGGCCTGCGGATGGCGCTTGGTGAGATGGCCACCCGCGACTACCTGCGCAGCGAATTGCGCGACCTTTTCGACGAGCTCGGCGAGCGACTTACGGAGCAGGAATCGCACGACGAGGACGACGGTCCTAGCATCGGGGCATGACCTCCATCGATCGCGCGCTCGTCGACGCTGCCCTTGCCCGGGTGGAAGACCCGGAGATTCACCGGCCTATCACGGATCTGGGCATGGTGAAGTCCGTCGACATCGACGGCGATCGGGTCAAGGTGGCGATCTACCTCACGGTCTCGGGCTGCCCCATGCGCGACACGATCACCCAGCGGGTCACGCTGTCGGTCGGATCGGTACCCGGTGTCCGTCACGTCGACGTTGAACTCGACGTCATGAACGACGAACAGCGCGCCAACCTGCGCAAGACATTGCGTGGCGACCAGGAGGAGCGCACGATCCCCTTCGCCGATCCGGGTTCCCGTACGCACGTCTACGCCATCACCTCAGGCAAGGGCGGCGTCGGCAAGTCGTCGGTGACGGTCAACCTCGGTGTCGCGATGGCGGCGCAGGGCTTCCGCGTCGGCATCGTCGACGCCGATATCTACGGGCACTCGGTGCCGGGCCTGCTCGGACTCACGCAGGCACCGCACATGGTCGAGGGCATGATCATGCCGCCCGAGGCCTACGGCGTCAGCGCTATCTCCATACTTCCCTTCAAGCCCGGCGGAAGCGCCGAACCCGTCGCCTTTCGCGGGCCGATGCTGCATCGCGCGCTGCAGCAATTCCTGGCCGATGTGTGGTGGGGCGACCTCGACGTTCTTCTGCTCGACCTGCCTCCGGGCACCGGAGACATCGCCATCTCCACCGCACAGCTCCTGCCGGGTTCCCAGGTCATCATCGTGACGACGCCCCAGACCGCCGCTGCGGAGGTCGCCGTACGCGCGGGCATGCTCGCCGGACAGACCCATCAGAAGGTGGCCGGGGTCATCGAGAACATGAGCGGGTTCCCCTGCCCGCACTGCGGTGAGCCGATCGACCTGTTCGGCATCGGTGGCGGCACCGCAGTCGCCGAGCAACTATCCGCAGGACTGAGCACCAAGGTGCCGCTACTCGGTCGCGTGCCCTTCGATGTGCGACTGCGCGAGGGTGGCGACAGCGGCTCCCCGCTGGTGCTCAGTGATCCGATGGCCCCCGCTGCCGCGAGCCTGATCGAGATCGCCGGGCAGTTGGCGCGCACGCCGCGAGGACTGGCCGGTCAGTCGTTGAACATCTCGCCCGCGGGCCGCTAGCCCGGGTCAGGTCGCGTCAGGGTCAAAGCGCGACGACTGCGCCTCGGTGGACGTGGAATCGGTTGCCGATTCGTCGGACTTCTTCCGGCGGGGGGCGGACTCGATGTCGTCTTCGTCATCGCCCTCGAGGAAGGACTTCGCAAGGCGCCTGGGATGCAGGTCCCGCAACTCGTTGAACGCATTCTGGGCATCGGAGAGATCCACCCCAGCGGAGTCAGCGAGGTCCTTGCGGGCGTTGCCGGCCATCGCCTTGACGTTGCGCAGGGTGCGGGCCGCGTCGGCCGCCGCACGCGGGAGCCGTTCCGGCCCGAAGATGAGCAACCCGATCACGGCAAGGATGAGGATTTCGCCCAGGCCGATGTCGAACACCCCGCCAGGGTACGCCGAACTGGCCTGGCACGGGCGGCGCGGGACTAGGCTGGCCTCGTGACCGATGATGCGCTCCTGCCCCCGAGCCCGCTGACCTGGGCCTACGTCGACGACTGGGCTGAGGAGGAACCGGCCCTAGCCAAACCCCGCAAAATTGCCGCCAAACTCGGTGTGCCGGTCGTGAGTCGCGCGGCGGGATCGGCTCTGCGCTTCCTCGCCGCCACCGGCGGAGCCAAGGCGATCGTCGAGGTCGGTTCCGGTGTGGGCGTCTCTGGCGCCTGGCTGCTTCAGGGCATGAGCGAGACCGGCATCCTCACCACCGTTGACGCGGACTCGGAATTACTCACCGCTACCAGGGACACCCTCGCACAGATCGGCTACCCGCACACCCGCGTGCGGGCCATCGCCGGCGACCCGTACGCCGTACTCCCCCGTCTGAGCGATGCCAGCTACGACGCCGTCGTCATCGGCCCCGGCATCCCGCTCACTCGCGGCGAGGAGCACGATCTCCTGCGCGAGGCCCGACGGCTGCTGCGCCCGGGCGGCATGTTCATCGTCACCCACGCCCTCGGCGAGGACGGCGCTGATGCCGACCACCGAGATCTCGCCATGCATCTGCGGGACGATCCGGATTGGATCCCGGCCCTGCTCACGGTAGGCGAGGGCATCCTCGTCGCCGTGTTGGCAGCCGCGCCCGCCAACGACGCCGAATAGGCGACTCCCGCGCGTTTCCCGGCATGCGAAAGGCCCCGTCCCGATGGGACGGAGCCTCGTCGCCGATGTGGTGAGATCTAGGTCAGGTGAGTGCACCGTGCAGCGCGTCGCCGAGTTCCTTGACCTCGGTGGCATTGAGTTCGACCACCAGGCGGCCTCCGCCTTCCAGGGGCACTCGCATGACGTAGCCGCGACCCTCCTTGGTGACCTCCATGGGGCCGTCACCTGTCCGTGGCTTCATCGCAGCCATGGTCTCCCCTTCCGTGGGCAAAACGAGGCTCCATTATCGCCTACGAGGGCTGATGAAGGCTCACCGGGTGCGACCGGCGCACGTGGCAACCGGCCAAATGGTCATTGACCACACCGATCGCCTGCAGGGCGGCGTACGCCGTGGTCGGTCCCAAGAAGCGCCAGCCACGCCGCTTCAGGTCTCGAGCCAGGAGCACCGAAGCCGCAGTGGAGGTCGGTAGCTCGCTCAGGCTGACCGGAGTGTCCCTTCCGGCATCGGCACAGGCCCACACCCGAGCGTCAAGTACACCGTCCCCGTCTGCGCGCTGCCAGTCCCGGAGGACGCCAGCATTGGCGATCACCGCCTCGATCTTGCCCCGGTGACGCACGATCCCCGCGTCGTCAAGGAGACGACGCACATCCGGCTCGGCGTACTCGGCCACGACCCCGGGATCGAAGCCGGCGAAGGCCGCCCGGAAGTTGTCGCGCTTACGCAGAATCGTGAGCCAGGACAGTCCGGACTGGAAGCCCTCAAGGCTGAGCCGCTCGAAGATCCGCTGGTCGCCGTGGACGGGTCGTCCCCACTCATCGTCGTGGTAGCGGCGCATGTCTCCTGGGCCATCTCCCCACGGACACCGAGAAAGTCCGTCGTCTCCGACGACCGTGCCGTTCACGCCTTCTCACCGAGCAGTACTCCACACTTCGTGAGTTCGGCGAACGTGTGGATTGAGTGGCGTAGGCCGGCTGCGAAGCCGAGACAATCGTGGGCGTCGAGGACGACGCGTGCGCTCACGAACTCTCCGGTGCGGCGTTATCGGCTTCGGTGGTCGGCACCACCTCGATGACGTCCGCCTCAGCCGTCTCGCCCTCAGCTGCCGACGTCGGTTCCCCCCGCAGGCGAG
>JAYNIC010000204.1:0-4317 GCA_038108715.1 Candidatus Nanopelagicales bacterium
TGGAACGCCGGATGCCTTTTGCCCGGCGGGTCGGCAAAGCCGCCCCTGTCGGGCCGCCCGGCGGGTCGGCAAAGCCGCCCCTCGCCAACACCTCCACAAGGGTGCGGACAGAGGGAATCCTGGGCAGGATGGTCCGGTGAGTCGCGCAGCGGTAGCCATGTCGGCTGATGAAGTCGCCGACCTGCTTGCCGCGGGCCGGGTCGCGGTCCTGGCCACCATCGGCCCCGATGGCGTCCCCGACCCGGTCCCCATGTGGTTCGTGCTGCGCGAGGGTGAGATCTGGATGCGCACCTACGCCAAGTCCCAGAAGGTCCACAACGTCCGCCGGGACCCCCGCGTTTCCGTGCTCATTGAGGACGGCGACCGGTACGCCGAACTCCGGGGAGTCCAACTCACCGGGCATCTGGACCTCAGCGACGACGTCGACCTCATCTGCGGGATCGTCGCCGACCTGATGGTGAAGTACGAGGGCCTCGACCCCGAGCATCGAACTGGTGTGATGGAGGCCTACCGCCCGACCGCCGCGAAACAGGTCGCCATGCGGCTGGTCGTGGAGCGCACGGCCTCATGGGATCACGCCAAGATGGCGCTGGGCTCCTGATGGAGCGATTCACCTATCTAGCCATCCTGGCCTTCATCTTCGTCGGCTCCGCCTGGCTCGAGATTGCGCTGCGTACGCGCGTGCTGCGCCGCTGGAAGCGCCTGCTGCTCTCGCTCGCGGCGCCCTTCGCGATTTTCGTCGCGTGGGACATCTGGGCCCTGGCCACCGGCCACTGGAGCATTGATCCGGCGCGCACCATCGGTCTGGACCTCTTCGGCGTGATTCCGATCGAGGAGATCGTCTTCTTCGTCGTCGTCCCGCTTGCCGCGATCCTGAGCCTGGAGGCGGTGCGATCGGTACGCGGTTGGCCCCTTGGGGACGAGGAGTCGACACCATGACCTATACCCAACTGGGGATTCTCATGGTTCTCGTGGCGGTGCTCATCGACCTTTTCGTCCTGCGTACTCGACTCGTCACGCGTCGCGGCTTTTGGGTCGCCTACGTCATCGTGCTGTTCTTCCAACTCATCACCAACGGCATCCTCACCGGGATCGGCGCCTTCCGGTACGCCGATGACGCGATCGTCGGCCAGATGCCGGCGGACGGTGGTCCCCCGCCGATGTTTGGCGAGGGTCGAGTGGTCTTCCAACCCTTCGAGGACCTGCTCATGGGATTCTCGCTGTGCCTGCTGGCCATGGCGTTGTGGATCTACTGGGGTCGACGTGGTGTGCAGCGAACACCGATGGCGGGGCCCCCTCGTTGGAGATCAGGCCGCTGGGCGCGCACCGCGCCGACGCGCCCGGCGGGCGCGGATCCACGCGGGCCCGGCGACCGCGACGCGGCGACGTAGCGGAACGGTGGCTCGCTTGTCGAACACCTCGTAGTCAATGCGCTCGACCTCGTCCACGATCCCGCAGTAGAGCACCCGGGCGGCATCGATACATGGTTGGGAGTCCGGCGACAGCATGGCGATGCCAGGCCGCGATCGCTCCTCGAGTTCGCGCACGCGAGCAACCTGCGCAGCTAGCGCAGCCTTGACGTCCGGGGTCGCGATCCGGCGTTCGAGCACCTCGCGCGTGACGCCGAACTCGGCCAGTTCAGTCATCGGCAGATAGACCCGCCCGCGCTCCAGATCCTCGCCCACGTCGCGGATGAAGTTGGCGAGTTGGAACGCCACGCCCAGATCCTGCGCGCGGGGGTAGGCGTCGGGGCTGCTCGGCTCCAGGATGGGCACCATCTGCAGGCCGATGACCGCCGCGCTGCCGTAGACGTATTCGAACAGGTCGTCGTAGGTCGCATATTCGGTGACGGTGAGGTCCATGCGCATGGAGTGCAGGAAGGCATCGAAGTGGGCCGTTGGGATGTCCCAGGTCCGCACGGTGTCGACGAGTGCGCGCCCAATTGGATCGGTGGAGTGTCCTCGGTCGATGTCGGCGAGGACCTGGTCTCCCCAGCGGCCGAGCCAATCCGCCTTCTCCTGATCACTCAAGGTTGAGCCGAGATCGTCGACGATCTCGTCGGCGTACCGCGCAAATCCGTATAGGGCGTGCACATAGGGACGCTTGGCCGGGGGAAGGAGCAGGGTCGCGAGGTAGTACGTCTTGCCGTGCTCAGCGTTGAGCTTCTTGCAGCGCTCATAGGACGCCCGCAGGGAGGGGTCATCGATCCCCGCAGCGTCGAGTTCATTCACGTTGCACGATCCTGCCACGGAAGAGCGCCTGCTGCGCCCGCGCCTGCTGCGGCAGGTCGTCGGGCAGGAGGCCGTGGCTGAGCGGGCCACCGAGGACGAGCTTGCGCTCGCGAGGACTGACGAGCAGGACAAGACCCACCACGAGGAAGGCTGCGACGATGGCAAGGCCGTCACTGAACTGGAAGAGGTTGTCGGCGGTCGAGCTCGATTCGGCCATCCCGTGCAGGGAGAAGCCGGCAATGAGCAGGATCGTGGCGCGGAGAGCGCGCGGGTGCAGCCCGGTGGCCGCGAAGATGGGGAGGAACCACAGCAGGTACCAGGGATGGACAACCGGACCGAGGAGGACGACGGTAAGAAACGCCAGGGCGGCTCCGCGACTCGGGCTGCGTCCCTGCGGCCGTAGGACCAGCCACGCGACAATGGTCAGGGCGGCAATGGTGCCCAGGAGTCGTGTGACCGTCACGGCGAGTTCGTCGTCGATGGTGATGCCGGCCGCTGTCGTGGCCGCACCGACGAGCATCCCGATAGCGGTGGGCGGCGACAGCCAGGTACGGACCTCGCCGGGCGTCGACAGCGCCCCGATCCACCCGAGTCCGACACCGGCGAGGAGCGAGGCCACGGCCAACACGCCGACTGTGATGAGTGCGCTCAGGGTCCATGCGCGGATCCGTCGCCACCACCCTGATCGAAGGCCCGCCCAGAGCAGTCCGACGAAAGGCAGAGCCAGCAGCGCGATGGGTTTGACCGCACCGGCGAGCGCCACCGCAGCAGCGCCGCCGGCACCGTGCCGCTGGCTCGCCAGGGTCAGGCCCGTGATCACCAGTCCGGCCATGAGGGCATCGTTGTGCCCTCCGGCGACGAAGTGCATGACGACGAGAGGGTTGAGGGCGCCGAGCCACAGGGCCTTGGCCGGATCGATCCCGTGGTGGAACGCCAGTCGCGGAAGGTAGATGACGATGAGGGCAAGGCCGACAACAGCGACCAGTCGAAAGATGAGAGCGGCCAGGGCCGGTTGGTCGACGGCAAAGTTCGCGACACCGCGGGCGAGTAGCAGCCAGAAGGGACCGTACGGCGTTGGCGTCTCGGCCCACATGGGGTCCACGCCGTCCTGGAACCAGTCGTCGACGACGGCCACGCCGGTTTCGTAGGGATCCTCACCGATCGCCAGGACGCGGCCCTGGGCAAAGTAGGAGTAGACGTCGCGGCTGAACAGCGGCGGTGCGATGAGCAGTGGTGCACACCAGGCGGCCAGGACGGCGATGAGGGCCGTCGTCGGTGTTCGGGGGAGGCCATCTGGATCGCTGCGATCCGCGAGGAGGTCCTGGCCAAGGATGAGCCAGGCCTGCAGAAGCAGTGCCACGCCGACGAAGATCAGTGCCCGCGACAGCAGGGTGCCGATCGTGGTGCCGCGGAGCGCATCGACGTAGGCGATCTCCACCACGCCGGTCTTGAGGGGAAGCCAACCGACCCCGAAGGCACCCACGGTGAGCAGCGCGCTGCCGACGAATCCAGGCAGGGCGTACCTGGTCAGGATGCGACCATCCACCGCGGACACGACCTCAGCGTAGAGCCGAGGCTGCCGCGCGATGGCGAATCAACGTAGGGCGCGCGAGTGGTAGAGCGGATCGGTACCGAGAATGCGCTCGGCCGCTAGGCGGCCGGAGACCAGCACCATGGGGACGCCGACACCCGGCTGGGTGCCCGATCCGGTGAAGACGACGTTCTCACCCCACATGTTGCGCGGCCGAAAGGGACCGGTCTGAACGAAGGAGTGCGCGGCCGCGAAGGGTGCTCCCCGCTCCATGCCGCGCAACTCCCAGTCCAGCGGCGATGTTGTGCTCTCGACCTCGATGGCATCGCCAAAGCCGCGGTAGCCGCGCTCCTCGAGCACACGCACGATTTCGTCGCGATAGCGCGGTGCCTCGCTGCGCCAGTCGATGTCGGCGTCGAGGTTGGGCGCTGGAAACAGGACGTAGTAGATCTGCTTGCCATCCGGCGCGAGTGCGGGATCCGAGTGCGTTGGGTTCGTCACGAGCAGGCTGGGATCGCTCATGAGTTTGCGCTCGTCGATGAGCTCGCGGAAGAC